>NZ_BCBD01000145.1:0-14011 GCF_001320345.1 Pseudomonas sp. NBRC 111127
TGCGGTAGTGGATCAGGTCGGCGATGGTGCCGATCTTCAGGCCATGCTCGGCAGCAAAGACTTCCAGCTCGGCGCGGCGCGACATGGTGCCGTCGTCGTTCATCACTTCGCAGATCACGCCGCTTGGCTCGAAACCGGCCATGCGCGCCAGGTCGCACGCCGCTTCGGTGTGGCCGGCACGCGCCAGGGTGCCGCCAGGCTGGGCCATCAGCGGGAAGATGTGGCCAGGGCTGACGATGTCTTCGGCCTTGGCGTCCCGGGCAGCAGCGGCTTGCACGGTGCGCGCGCGGTCGGCGGCGGAGATGCCGGTGGTGACGCCTTCGGCGGCTTCGATCGACACGGTGAACTTGGTGCCGAAGCCCGAGCCGTTGCGCGGCGCCATCAATGGCAGCTTCAGCGTTTCGCAACGCTCACGGGTCATCGGCATGCAGATCAAGCCACGGGCATGCTTGGCCATGAAGTTGATGTGTTCGGGCTGGCAGCACTCGGCGGCCATGATGATGTCGCCTTCGTTCTCGCGGTCTTCGTCATCCATGAGGATGACCATTTTACCCTGGCGGATGTCTTCGACCAGTTCTTCGATGCTGTTGAGCGCCACGCGGCACCCCCTTCTCAATCAGGATTTCAAGAAGCCGTTGGCGGCCAGGAAGCTTTCGGTAATGCCACTGCCCTTGCTCGGTTCGGCGGCCTTGTCACCCAGCAGCAAGCGCTCCAGGTAACGGGCCAGCAGATCGACCTCAAGGTTCACCCGACGCCCTGCGCGGTAGTCGGCCATGATGGTTTCGGACAGGGTGTGCGGGACAATGGTCAGCTCGAACTCGGCGCCATTGACTTCGTTGACCGTCAGGCTGGTGCCGTCGACGGTGATCGAGCCCTTGTGGGCGATGTACTTGGCCAGCTCCTTCGGTGCGCGCACGCGAAACTGGATGGCGCGGGCGTTATCGCTGCGCGAGATGATTTCACCCACCCCGTCGACATGGCCGCTGACCAGGTGCCCGCCAAGGCGGGTGGTAGGGGTCAGGGCTTTTTCCAGGTTGACCTTGCTGCCGCTCTTGAGGTCGATGAAGGCAGTGCGCTTGAGGGTTTCGACGCTGACGTCGGCCCAGAAGCCGTCACCAGGCAGTTCCACGGCGGTCAGGCACACGCCGTTGACGGCGATGCTGTCGCCCAGCTTGACGTCACCCAGGTCCAGCTTGCCGGTTTCGACGTAGACGCGAACGTCGCCGCCCTTGGGGGTCAGGCTGCGGATGCTGCCAATGGATTCGATGATGCCGGTGAACATGGGGTCTTCCTCAAAACGGTTTGCACGGGGCAAGCCCGGCATTATACGCCGGGCGCCGGCAGGGGCACGGCTGTGACCCGCCAGTCATCGCCCACTGCGCGCATTTCGGTAATTTTCAGCCGCGGTGCTTCACTCATCCGCTCCATTGGCCAGTCCAGCAATGGGCGGGCATGGGAGCCGAGGAAGGTACCGGCGACGAACAACTGGTACTCGTCCACCAGGCCAAGGCGGGCAAAGGCACCGACCAGGCTGGCACCGGCTTCCAGCAGCACTTCGTTGACACCACGCGCGCCCAGGGCATGCAGCAGCGCCGCCAGGTCGACCTGGCCATTGTCACCCGGCAGGCAGAGCAGTTCGTGGCCGGCAGCGGCATAACCGGGGTCATCTGCGACAGCCGTTACCACCAGGGCCGGCCCGGCCTGGAAGAATGGCGCATCCAGCGGCAGGCGCAGGCGGCCATCGACCAACACGCGCAGTGGTGGGCGGCTGAGGGCCAGGGCGGTGGTTTCGGCATCCAGGCCCAACTCGCTGCCCCGTACGGTCATGCGCGCGTTGTCGGCCAGCACGCTGGCGGCGCTGGTCAGCACCACGCTGGAGCGGGCGCGCAGGCGCTGCACGGCCGAGCGCGCGGCCGGGCCGGTGATCCACTGGCTTTCACCACTGGCCATGGCAGTACGGCCGTCAAGGCTCATGGCCAGCTTGGCGCGCACGTAGGGCACGCCATGCTCCATGCGCTTGAGAAAGCCCGGGTTTAGGGCGCGGGCCTCGGCCTCGAGCACATCACTGGCCACTTTGATACCGGCCTCGGCCAGGCGCCGCAGCCCCCGCCCTGCCACTTGCGGGTTAGGGTCCTGCATGGCCGCTACCACCCGGGCCACACCGGCCTTGACCAGCGCTTCGGCGCACGGGGGCGTGCGGCCATGGTGGCTGCAAGGCTCCAGGGTGACATAGGCACACGCGCCACGGGCGCGTTCTCCGGCCTGGCGCAGGGCATGCACTTCGGCATGCGGCTCACCGGCGCGCACGTGCCAGCCCTCCCCGACCACTTCGCCGTCGCGCACGATCACGCAGCCTACGCGGGGGTTCGGGTGGGTGGTGAACAGGCCTTTGCGCGCCAGCTCCAGCGCACGCGCCATGTAGTGGGCGTCAAGAATCGCGGCTTGGCTGGGCATGTTCACTCTTTGGCCGGCTCGCGGGCCAGGCGGTCGATTTCTTCACGGAACTCGTCGAGGTCCTGGAAGCGCCGGTACACCGAGGCAAAGCGGATGTAGGCCACCTCATCGAGCTTGCGCAGCTCGGCCATGACCATCTCACCCACCACCAGCGACTTGACTTCGCGCTCGCCAGTGGCACGCAGGCGGCTTTTGATGTGCGCCAGCGCCGCTTCCAGGCGCTCGACGCTGACCGGGCGTTTTTCCAGCGCCCGCTGCATGCCGGCACGCAGCTTGTCTTCGTCGAAAGGCTGGCGCGTGCCGTCTTGCTTGATCAGCCGGGGCAGCACCAGCTCGGCGGTTTCGAAGGTGGTGAAGCGCTCGCCACAGGCCACGCATTCGCGGCGGCGGCGCACCTGCTCGCCCTCGGCGACGAGGCGAGAGTCGATGACCTTGGTGTCGTTGGCACCGCAAAAGGGACAGTGCATGGTGGCAGGCAACAAAAAAAGGGAGGGCCATGGTAGCGCATTGCACTGGCAAGACAAGCCAAAGGGGTTAACATCCATGGGAAATCTGCCCGTTAAGGACTCCTCCATGCACTACCGAGCGCTCGTCGTGCTGTGCTGCGCCGCCCTGCTCGCCGCCTGCGGCAGCGACAGGCCCAAGACCGATACCTCCGTTGCGCCGGCACCTGCCCGCGTGGCCAAAACCGCCGAAGCGCCCGGCCCGCTTCCGGCCTACCAACGCGAGTTGAGCGGCACTTTGCTGGAAATCCCGGCCGGCGCCGACGTGGAACTGGCGTTGCTGGTGATCGACGAACGCGACCGCCCGCAGCGCCTGCTGGCCAGCAGCAACCTGACCGCTACCGGCCAGGCCCTGCCCTACCAACTGCGCTTCAACCCCGAAGCCTTCCCGGCCGGCGCACGCGTGGAATTGCGTGGCCGCGCCAGCCGCTCCGGCCAGCTGATCATGCACCTGCCGCCGCTGCGCATCACCCAGGCGCAGACCCAGGCCACCGGGCCGCTACGTTTCGAGAAGGCGCCCTGAGTGGCACCGCTCGCCCTGCAGCAGGCCCTGAGCGGCCTGATCGGTGAAGCGCGGCTGGTCGTCAGCGAACTGCCCGGCTGCGCCTTGAAACTGTGGCTGATCGACGACCAGAACATGGACCGCGCCTTCAGCAGCGATGAAACCCGGCGCATTCTCGAAGACCCGCCCTACTGGAGCTTCTGCTGGGCCAGTGGCCTGGCCATGGCCCGTTACCTGGCCGAGTGCCCAGAATGGGTGGCCGGCAAGCGGGTGCTGGACTTTGGCGCCGGGTCCGGCATTGCCGGCATCGCTGCCGCCCGCGCGGGTGCCCGGGAGGTGGTGGCCTGCGACCTGGACCCACTGGCCCTGCAAGCCTGCCGCGCGAATGCCGCGCTGAACGGGGTACAACTGGGCTACAGCGACGACTTCTTCGCCGAGGACGACCGCTTCGACCTGATCCTGGTCGCCGACGTGCTGTACGACCGAGCCAACCTGCCGCTTCTGGATGCTTTTCTTGGCCGTGGTCGCCAGGCCCTGGTGGCCGACTCGCGGGTACGCGACTTCAGCCACCCGCTCTATCAGCAGCTGGAGGTGCTTGAAGCGCTGACCCTGCCCGACCTGGCCGAGCCGCACGAATTCCGCCGGGTCAGCCTGTACCACGCCAGCCGCGACACCTTATAGTGGTGGTATTCACGAGTTTGCGAGAAGCGCAATGAGCCAAGACACGCCTTACATTTTCGACGCTACCGATGCCACCTTCCAGCAGCTGGTGATCGAGAACTCCTTCCACAAACCGGTGCTGGTGGATTTCTGGGCCGAGTGGTGTGCGCCATGCAAGGCACTGATGCCCTTGCTGGCGAAGATCGCCGAGGGCTACCAGGGCGAACTGCTGCTGGCCAAGATCAACTGCGACGTGGAACAACAGGTTGTCGCCCAGTTCGGCATTCGCAGCCTGCCGACCGTTGTGCTGTTCAAGGACGGCCAGCCGGTGGACGGCTTTGCCGGTGCCCAGCCGGAATCGGCGATCCGCGCCATGCTCGAGCCGCACGTGCAAATGCCTGCCGCACCGCAGGCATCGCCGCTGGAACAGGCCAAGGCGCTGTTCGCCGAAAGCCGTTTCGCCGAAGCAGAAGCGCTGTTGCAGGCCCTGCTGGGTGAAGACAACAGCAATGCCGAGGCACTGATCCTGTACGCCCGTTGCCTGGCCGAACGTGGCGAGCTGGGGGAAGCGCAGGTGGTACTGGACGCGGTCAAGAGCGATGAGCACAAGGCCGCACTGGCCGGCGCCAAGGCCCAGCTGACCTTCCTGCGCCAAGCGGCCAGCCTACCGGAAGTGGCGGAGCTGAAAAGCCGCCTGGCCCAGAACCCTGAGGATGATGAAGCCGCCTACCAGCTGAGCGTCCAGCAGTTGGCGCGCCAGCAGTATGAGGCGGCGCTGGAAGGGTTGCTGAAGCTGTTCCAGCGTAACCGCAGCTATGACAATGGGCTGCCGCAGAAGGCGATGCTGCAGGTCTTTGAACTGCTGGGTGGCGATCACCCGCTGGTTGGGGTTTATCGTCGCAAGCTGTCGGCGGCGATGTTCTGACCTGAAGCTGATGGCGAGGGCTTCGCCCTCGTTCGCGGGCACGCCCGCTCCCACAAGGTGGACCTCAACACCGGTTTATCCAACCCAGTGATAAACCGGTGCATCCCCACCGTTTTCCACCTTCACCTCACTGCTGTGGCGCAAACGCACCAGTAGCCGCTTGCCCGCCGCTGTACTGCCGGCCAGCCCTTCCAGCCGGTCGAGCAATTGCGGCCCGCTCATCTGCCCCGCTAGGCGCAACACCTCGCGCGCCGCCGTCCATTGCCCGTCATCCTGCCGTGGCGCAGCCACCGGGGCTGCCGCAACCGCATGCGCCGCCGCCGGCACCTCGGCCTGCCGCCCCAACTGCGCCCACTCTTCAGGCTCAAGCTCGATGGTCAGGTCCACCGGCCATTCCCCAATCTGTCCACGAATTCTCACGATGCATTCCTTGAGCAAGGTCGATGGCCCATGCTACCCCAAGATGAAACCTGCGCCATGCGGGCTGGCAGGACGCAGAAAAGTTGTTATAACATAACCCAATTATCCAGCCCGCCCCGGAGCCTCCCATGCGTCGCCTGTTGCTCGCCCTGCCCTTCGCTTTGCTGCCACTGGCCGTGGCCCATGCCCACGAAGACCATGACCATGATCACGACCACGCCCATGACACCTTGGGCGCGCATGAACACGGCGTGGCCAAGCTCAATGTCGTGCTCGACGGCAATACCCTGGAACTGGAGCTGGACAGCCCCGCCATGAACCTGGTTGGTTTCGAGCACGCTGCCAGCAGCGACGCCGACAAGGCCAAGGTTGCCGCGGTGCGCCAGCAGCTGGAACAACCGTTGAAGCTCTTCGGCCTGGCCTCGGCAGCCGGCTGCAAGGAAGACCAGCAAGCGCTGGAAAGCCCGTTGTTCGGTGACGCCGCCAAAGCGGACGACGACGGTGACGAGCATGAGAAGGGCCACATGCACAGCGATATCAATGCCCACTACCAGCTGACATGCGCCACCCCGGAGAAACTCACCCAGCTGGACCTGGCCCCCCTGTACAAAACCTTCCCGGCCACGCAGAAAATCAACGTGCAACTGATCGGCCCCAACGGCCAGAAAGGCGTCGAAACCTCGCCCGCCAAGGCCATGGTCGCGTTCTGAGATGAGTCAGGCACTGATTGACCTGCAGGACCTGGTATTCGCCTGGCCCGGCCAGGCGCCACTGCTGGACATCCCGGCGTTTCGCCTGCAAGCCGGTGAGGCCCTGTTTCTCAAAGGCCCCAGCGGCAGTGGCAAGACCACCCTGCTGGGCCTGCTGGGCGGGGTGAACCGGGCGGACCAAGGGCGAATCCGGCTGCTTGGCCAGGACCTGGCCGCGCTGGGCCAAGGTGCACGCGACCGGTTCCGCGTCGACCACACCGGCTATATCTTCCAGCAGTTCAACTTGCTGCCCTTCCTGTCGGTAAGGGAGAACGTCGAACTGCCATGCCGCTTCTCCCGCAGCCGGGCGGAACGGGCCATCCAGCGCCATGGCAGTGTCCACCAGGCGGCAGGCGAACTGCTCGCCCACCTGGGGCTGGGCGACCCGGCACTGCTGGCACGCCGTGCCGACAGCCTGTCGATAGGCCAGCAACAGCGGGTTGCCGCAGCCCGCGCGCTGATCGGTCAACCCGAGCTGGTGATCGCCGACGAGCCGACCTCGGCGCTGGACGCCGACACCCGTGAGGTGTTCATCCGCCTGCTGTTCGATGAGTGCCGGGCCGCTGGTGCCAGCCTGCTGTTCGTCAGCCACGACCAGAGCCTGGCGCCGCTGTTCGATCGCCACCTGTCGCTGGCCGAACTCAACCGTGCCGCCAAGCCCGTGGAGGCCTGATGTACCTGCTCCGCCTTGCCCTGGCCAGCCTGGCCAACCGCCGTTTCACCGCTTTTCTCACGGCCTTTGCCATCGCCCTGTCGGTATGCCTGCTATTGGCCGTGGAGCGGGTGCGGACCGAGGCCCGTGCCAGCTTCGCCAGTACCATCAGCGGTACCGACCTGATCGTGGGCGCGCGCTCGGGCTCGGTGAACCTGCTGCTGTATTCGGTATTCCGGATCGGCAACGCCACCAACAACATCCGCTGGGACAGCTTTCAGCACTACGCCCATGACCCACGGGTGAAGTGGGCGATTCCGATCTCGCTGGGCGACTCGCACCGCGGCTACCGGGTAATGGGCACCACTGCCGACTACTTCGAGCATTACCAGTACGGCCGCAAACAGCACCTGCAGCTGAGCCAGGGCCGCGAATTCGCCAGTGACCCGTTCGAGGTGGTACTGGGTGCCGAAGTGGCCGAGGCACTGCATTACAAACTGGGGGACAAGCTGGTGCTGGCGCACGGTGTGGCCGCAATCAGCCTGGTCAAGCATGACGACAAACCGTTCACCGTGGTGGGCGTGCTCAAGCGTACCGGCACACCGGTCGACCGCACCCTGCACATCAGCCTGGGTGGCATGGAGGCGATCCACATCGACTGGCACAATGGCGTGCCGGCACGTGGTGCCGGGCGCATCAGCGCCGAGCAAGCACGCAGCATGGACCTGCAACCTGCCGCCATCACGGCGTTCATGCTGGGCCTGAACAACAAGATCGCCACATTCAGCCTGCAGCGGGAAATCAACGAGTACCGCAACGAACCGCTGCTGGCGATCCTGCCTGGCGTTGCCTTGCAGGAGCTGTGGAGCCTGATGGGCACGGCCGAACAAGCCTTGTTCGTGGTTTCGCTGTTCGTTGTGCTCACGGGCCTGATCGGCATGCTCACGGCCATTCTCACCAGCCTCAACGAACGCCGCCGGGAGATGGCGATCTTGCGTTCCGTAGGGGCCAGGCCGTGGCATATCGCCGGGCTGCTGGTGCTGGAGGCGCTGTCACTGGCGGCAGTCGGCATCGTCGCCGGGCTGGGCTTGCTGTATGCGGGTATCGCCCTGGCACAGGGGTATGTACAGGCCAACTATGGTTTGTACCTGCCGCTGGCGCTGCCGAGCGCTCATGAATGGAGCTTGCTGGCTATCATCCTGGGGGCTGCACTGCTGATGGGCAGCGTACCAGCGTGGCGCGCCTATCGGCAGTCGTTGGCCGATGGCCTGTCCATACACCTATGAGTGCGCGTAATGATCAAACACCTCACCGCCTGCTTCGCGGGTAAACCCGCTCCTACATCGGGTCGCGTTCCCCGTGTAGGTGCGGGTTCACCCGCGAAGAAGCCGGCACTGCAAACGCTGCTGATCCTGCTGCTTGCGGCAGCGATGCCGCTGTGGGCCGCCGAACCCAAGGAGCTCGACTGGCCAGCGCTGATCCCGGAAGGCGCCCCGGTCATTCCACCGCAACTCACCCCCTTGCACGACATGTCGCAATTGAGCAACGCCCTGGCCGCCGAGTCTGCGCCAGCAGCCCGGCAGCAGGCGCCGAACGCGCCGGTGGTGAAAAGCCTCGATGGCCAGCAGGTCAAACTGCCCGGCTACATCGTGCCGCTGGAAGTCAGCGAGGAGGGGCGCACCACCGAGTTTCTGCTGGTGCCTTACTACGGCGCGTGCATCCATGTGCCGCCACCGCCCTCGAACCAGATCGTGCACATTTTCAGCGAAATGGGCGTGCGCGTCGAAGACCTTTATCAACCCTACTGGATCGAGGGAAAGATACAGGTCAAAGCCTCCAGCAGCGAACTGGCCGATGCCGGCTACCAGATGGAAGCCGACAAAATCTACGCTTATGAGCTGAAGTGAGCGCTATTACCGGTTCATGAAGACGCTTCGTTGAGCTGGGTCAAACATTCTGTTTAGACCCATCCGTACCATTGGACTACTCGATTATTAACGTCCTCTGGGAGCTTCCATGAACAATTCCTTGCTCGGGGCCGCATTCGCGGCACTGGCCTTCGCCGCCCCTGTTGCCCACGCCCACCAGGCGGGTGATGTCATCGTTCGCGCCGGTGCAATCACCACTGCGCCGAATGAGAGCAGCAGCGACCTGAAATTCGACGGCAACAAGGTTTCGGGCACCAAGGCGACACTGGACAGCGACACCCAGCTGGGCCTGGCGTTCGCCTACATGCTCACCGACCACGTTGGCCTGGAGCTGCTGGCGGCTACGCCGTTCAAGCACACCGTAGGCGTAAAAGGCCTGGGTGGCGGGCTGGACGGCAAGCTGGCCGACATCAAGCAACTGCCGCCGACACTGTCGCTGCAGTACTACCCGATGGAACCGAACTCCAAGTTCCAGCCGTATGCCGGCGTAGGTATCAACTACACCCTGTTCTTCGATGAAGACCTCAGCAGCGCCCGCAAGCAGCAGGGCTTCAGCAACCTGAAGCTACAAGACTCGGTAGGTATCGCCGGCCAGTTGGGCATGGACTACATGCTCACGGACAACCTGCTGGTCAACGCCGCGGTCTGGTATGTGGACATCGACACCAAGGCCAGCGTCAACGGCCCCACCGCGCTGGGCTACAGCAAGACCAAGGTCGACGTGGATGTCGACCCATGGGTGTACATGGTCGGCCTAGGCTACAAGTTCTGACCGGAACACTGCAGGGCGGCTCCGGCCGCCCTTGCGCGTTGCAGCCACAGCCAATAAGCCAGGGCCGCCGCGCTGATGGCCATGCCCAGGCTGCACACCGCTACCCAGCGAATAGCAGCACATGTAGGCCGCAATCAGGCGGCTGGCCATTTCGCCACGCCCGGCCAGCAACACCGTCTGGTTGGTGACATGCACTGCCTGCACGGCAAAATCCAGCATCAGCACGCCAAGGACAAAGGCCATCACGGATTGCCCGAGCATGGCCGTGGGCAGCCATGAAAGCGTCAGCAGCAACAGCGCCAGGAGGTGCTGGGTGATTGCTGGGCGCTGATGATCCTTCGCGATGCTTTTGATGGCCTGCGTCGCTTCAGTGAGTTTCAGAAGAATCTGGGGCTGGCGAAGACCATCCTCGCCTCACGGCTCAAGTGGCTGGTGGAAAGCGGTTTGCTGGAACCGTTACAGGTGAGAAGTCTGGATGGGCGGATGTTGAACCCCGAGGACTGCGTGCGCAAGGTGGTGCGCCATGGCTGATCCTGGGGCTGCTGCGCAGCCCTGTCGCGACACAAGGCCGCTTGTGTCTTGAGAGAGGGATCTGGTGTTGCCTCAGCCGAAGAGGGTGTAGATCAACAGCCAAAATGCAGGACTCGAAGATCTCACGGTTCCTGTGGGAGCGGGCGTGCCCGCGAACACCGGCGCAGCCGGTGCCAGACACCGCGTCGCCTGCTTCGCGGGCAAGCCCGCTCCCACAATGGATCGCGCAGGCTTTTGAAATTTTGAGAAAGACAGTTGCTCCTACAGGCCGTGCAGGCAGGGCATCGCTTGGCCCGTGACTTCAGCTTTTACCCAGTAGCCGGGCCAGCCCCTCGACCATCGGCGTAGCCTGCGGGAATGCAAACCGCGCCAGCAAGCGCTGGTTATCGGCCCGCGAATGGCGAATATCACCCGCTCGCGCCGCTGCGTAGGTCACCGCTGGCAAGCTGCCCACGACTTTCTGCAGCGCCGCGAGCATCTGGTTGATCGACGTTGCCTGGTTGAGGCCAATGTTCACCGCACCCTCCTCGACCTGCGGCTGCTCCAGTGCCTGCACCATCACTTGCACCAGGTCGCCTACATACAGGAAATCGCGGGTCTGCTCGCCATCCCCGTACACGGTGATCGGCAGGCCCTGCACAGCACGCTCGCAGAAGATGCTGATAACCCCGGAATAGGGCGAGGACGGGTCCTGGCGAGGCCCGAAGATATTGAAGAAGCGGAACACCACCGGCTCCAGCCCGTGCTGACGGCGGTAGAAGTCCAGGTATTGCTCACTGGCCAGCTTGTCCACGGCATAGGGCGTCAGCGGTGCCTTGGGCGTATCCTCGGCGATCGACTCGCCCTCGCCATTGTTCCCATACACGGCGGCACTGGAGGCGAACACCACCCGGCGCAGACCGTGCACGCGCATGGCTTCACAAACATTGAGGGTGCCGATGAAATTGCTCTGGTGGGTACGCACCGGATCTTCGACCGAGGCCTGCACCGAAGCCACTGCGGCCAGGTGCACCACGGCACTGCAACCTGCCGCAGCCCGCATGACCAGAGCAGCATCGGCGACATCGCCTTCGATCAGTTCCAGCCGTGGGTGGTCGACCTGCAGGTTGTCCCGCCGGCCAGTGGACAAGTCATCGAGAATGCGTACGGCGTAGCCTTTGTCCAACAACGCATCGCACAGGTGGGAACCAATGAAGCCGGCACCGCCGGTGATCAGGATGGGGGCATCAGCCATGGCGGTAGAAACGGTCCAGTAGGGGCGGCAAGCCGGCGCGCCAGGCACGCGGCTTGATGCCAAAGGTATGAAGGATTTTCTTGCAGGCCAATACGGCATGCTGCGGCTCTTCGCTGGCATCCGGCCGCGCGGCATGCGCTTGCGCCGTGGGTGCCTGCACTGCCAGCTGGCGGTATTGGCCGGCCTCGGCCAGGATCGCCTGGCCCAACACCAGCGGCGTGGTCGCCTCGTTGCCGGCGTAATGGTAGGTGCCCCATAGCGGCGCATTGCAATCGAGTTGCTTGAGCACAGACAGGATCACCCGAGCCGCATCGTCCACAGGTGTGGGGTTGCCGCGCCGGTCATCGGCCAGCAGCAACTCGGCCGGTTGCTCGGCACGGGTGAGGAAACGACCGAGCGAGCCATCGATGCTTTCGTCCAGCAACCAGCCAAAGCGCAGCAGCACATGTTGCGGGCACGCCGCACGCACGCTCTGCTCGATCCGCCACAAGGCCTGGCCACGCAGCCCCAGGGGTACGGGCTCGTCCTTCTCGCTGTAGGCAGTGGCTCGCGAGCCATCGAATACCCGGTAGCTGGAAGGCTGCACCAGGGTGATCTGGTGGTGCTGGCACAGCTCTGCCAGCCGCTCGACTGCCCGCTCCTGCTGCGCCAGGCGCGGCTCGCTGACCGACTCGGCCTGGAACCAGTCGAAGTAATAGGCCAGGTTCACCAGGGCGTCGGGGCGATGGTCGTCAAGCAACTGGGTCAGGCTCGCCGGCGTCCAGCCGTTCTCGGGCGGGCGCGGCGCCAGGAATGCGATGTCCTCCTCGGCCCCAAGACGAATCAGCGCTTGCCCGAGGGCATTGCCACCACCCAACAGCATTAGGCGCATACGCATAGAGTCAGCAGATCCGGAGAGGTTGATTAAAGAAAGTGGGTCATTTTGCGGTTTCCGGGCGGGGAAGTCCAACCCTGGGGCGGAGGTGGATACGTAGGGCTATTCCTACCACCGCCGAGGACATTCCTCACATGACCAAGGGAGCAGGTCCTGCATCACTGCGTAAGATTCTCTGGCTAAATTAACGGCGAACTCACAAAAAGTTCCACCTCCCCCTACATACAAGGAAAAAAACAATGATAGGGAACGTGCCTCAACGATCGACTGAGGTCATCCAGTTCGAGCTCAATGACCAGCAAGCCAATTTTCTGGACTGCGCAGCCCGCCAAGTCGGTGCGATGGGTGGTCCAGATGTAGCAGGCAGCGCAAAAACTTCCATCTTCCATGCACAGGCACTGATGCGATTAATGGGTCGCCCGCAACGAGATCTGCTCGAACTTTTCAGCAACGGAAAAGTAGCCGCCATTGAATTCACAGGAATGCGAGAGCCCGAGCAAGACCCTGCGCCAAAATCTCTTCCGCCAATAGATATAATCTGCAATGAACCAACAACTCTTTATTTGAGCTCTCGAAGTCAGATTCTTTTGAGCCTTGTCAACTATAGATCATTCGCTTTCGACATAGACAATGAAAGCAAGCAGATAAGAATCGTAGGGAACTTCAAGGGTGGCGGTGCAGTGGGCTTGCCCAGTGAGACCGGAAGTGTCACAGCGGAGCTTAGTTCTCATTCTGGGCTTGAGCTTGGGCCGCACACGGAGCCCCCTTACAACTGTTCGCTCAATGCCGAAAACGGGCACTCTCCAGCACCCAGCGCCTTGATTCTGACGGCCCGATGGAACCCATCCCAAGAGCCGACAAAATTGATACCGGTACGCAATGTAATTGCAAAACTGAACGGCCTTGAAGCACTGGCGCTTTCATCGAAATCATTCTGTTTCAGTCGCAGTGAATGTTTCGTCAAGGACGACAGCGAGGACATGCTAGAACATTCCATCATCCAGTTCGACCCTCGAGGTGACTTCACCTTGCGCTACAACAGTTATCGGTACTCTGTGCACGAAAAAGCTAGCCAATTGGTGCGCCAAGCCTACTGGTCATTGAAAGATCTATTGAATCAGGCAGATTGTTACGAATTCGTTCTGCAGCCCACCTCTGCGTTGCTAATCAACAACAGCCAGGCCCTGCATGCACGCGACACAGTCAAAGACAACAGGCGACTGTTTGGGTATTCGCCGGATGCGCAGCCAATAATCCTGCAGCAAGACCCGTTGATAGTACGTGGCTAGTGAAAATGGAGCACAATTGATAATGGACTCGATCTATATAGCCCTAGCAGCCGTCGCGCTGTTTGCCGGTTTCTTCGATGCAATAGCAGGCGGCGGCGGACTCCTCACTCTTCCCGCTCTATTCATCGCAGGCATCGACCCATTGGCAGCAATGGCCACCAACAAATTTCAAGCTTCCTCAGCCAGTGCGTCAGCCGTCTGGGCGTTTGCTCGAAAACGAATGATCGATTGGCGAGCAGACTGGCCTATGGCCTGCCTATCCTTTATTGGAGGCGTCACTGGCGCCATGTCAATCAGCATGCTCGACAGGTATGTCCTGGAATCTGTCGTTCCCATCATGCTGATCGCGGTCGCGGCCTACTTTGCGTTCACTCCCACGCTGAGTGGTCAGGAGCGCAAGCAACGGCTGTCGAGCGTTGCATTCACACTGGCGGTAGTGCCAGCCATTGGCTTCTATGACGGTATTTTCGGGCTAGGTACCGGTTCATTTTTCATGGTCGCATGCACCCTGCTGCTGG
>NZ_BCBD01000146.1:0-13891 GCF_001320345.1 Pseudomonas sp. NBRC 111127
CGGGGTATTTGCCCTCAACCCAGGCACCAAGGGCCTGGAGGAGCCAGCCTGGCGGGGCTGAGCCCCGCGACGCGCACCACACCCTTTGCACGCCCGAAACCAGATAATAAAAACCACGGAGTTTCATCATGACGTTCAAACGCAAGCTGCTTCTTGCCGTACTCCCCTTCGCCTGCAGCGTGGCCATGCCCGTTTCGGCGCTGGACATCAAGTTCGCGGAAATTCACCCCGCCGGCTACCCCACGGTGGTGGCCGAGCAGAACATGGGCAAGAAACTGGAACAGGCCAGCAATGGCGACATCACCTTCAAGATGTTTGCCGGCGGTGTGCTGGGCTCGGAGAAGGAAGTGATCGAACAGGCGCAGATCGGCGCCGTGCAGATGACCCGCGTCAGCCTGGGGATCGTCGGCCCGGTGGTGCCGGATGTGAACGTGTTCAACATGCCGTTCGTGTTCCGCGACCACGACCACATGCGCAAGGTCATCGATGGCGAGATCGGCCAGGAAATCCTCGACAAGATCACCAACTCCGACTTCAACCTGGTGGCCCTGGCCTGGATGGATGGCGGCTCGCGCAGCCTCTACACGAAAAAGCCGGTGCGCAGCCTGGAAGACCTGAAGGGCATGAAGATTCGCGTGCAGGGCAACCCGCTGTTCATCGACATGATGAACGCCATGGGCGGCAACGGCATCGCCATGGACACCGGGGAGATCTTCAGCGCGCTGCAGACCGGCGTAATCGACGGCGCCGAAAACAACCCACCGACCCTGCTCGAACATAACCACTACCAGAGTGCCAAGTACTTCACCCTGACCAACCACCTGATCCTGCCCGAGCCGGTGGTGATGTCCAAGACCACTTGGAACAAGCTCACCCCCGAACAGCAAGCGCTGGTGAAAAAGGTAGCGCGTGAGGCGCAGATGGAAGAGCGGGTGCTGTGGGATGCGAAAACGGCCAGCAGCGAAGAGAAGCTCAAGGCCGCCGGTGTCGAGTTCATCACCGTCGACAAGAAGCCCTTCTACGACGCGACCGCACCGGTGCGGGAAAAATACGGCGCGCAATACGCCGACCTGATGAAACGTATCGACGCGGTGCAGTAAGCGCGACCTTTCCTACCGACCTCGGCAGGGCCGCGTCAGCCGCCCTGCCGCTTTGGTGATGCCCATGAAAAACCTCTTTCTGCGTGCCAACGACACGTTGTACCGCGCCTGTATCTGGGTCGCCGGCCTGTCGATCCTGAGCATGTCGCTGATCATCCCGTGGGGCATCTTCGCCCGCTATGTACTCGGCACCGGGGCCAGCTGGCCAGAGCCGGTGGCCATCTTGCTGATGGTGGTGTTCACCTTCGTTGGCGCCGCCGCCAGCTACCGCGCCGGGGCGCACATGGCGGTGGCGATGATCACCGACCGCCTGCCGCCGCTGCAGCGCCGGCTGGTGGCCCTGCTGGTGCAGGTACTGATGGTCCTGGTGTGCCTGTTCATGACCGGGTACGGCACCCAGCTGTGCATCACCACCTGGAACCAGTTTCTGGCCTCCCTGCCCAGTGTGCGCGTGGGCATGACCTATGCGCCGATCCCGATCGGTGGCGTGCTGACCTTGGTGTTTGTGCTGGAAAAACTTCTGCTGGGCGACCAGAGCCACCGCAAGGTGGTGCGCTTCGACCAACTGGAAGAAAACGAAGGAGCGGCGTAAATGGATGCGTTCATTCTGTTGGGCAGTTTTATCGCGCTCATCCTGCTGGGCATGCCCGTGGCCTATGCCTTGGGCCTTTCGGCGCTGATCGGCGCCTGGTGGATAGACATACCGCTGCAGGCGATGATGATCCAGGTGGCCAGCGGGGTTAACAAATTCTCGCTGCTGGCCATTCCGTTCTTCGTGCTGGCCGGGGCCATCATGGCCGAAGGCGGCATGTCACGGCGGCTGGTGGCTTTTGCCGGGGTGCTGGTGGGTTTCGTGCGCGGCGGCCTTTCGCTGGTCAACATCATGGCCTCGACGTTCTTTGGTGCAATTTCAGGCTCGTCGGTGGCAGACACCGCCTCGGTGGGCTCGGTGCTGATCCCGGAGATGGAGCGCAAAGGCTACCCGCGCGAGTTCTCTACCGCCGTGACGGTGAGCGGCTCGGTACAGGCGCTGCTGACCCCGCCCAGCCACAACTCGGTGTTGTACTCGCTGGCGGCGGGCGGCACGGTCTCGATCGCCTCGCTGTTCATGGCCGGGGTGATGCCAGGGTTGCTGCTGAGCGCGGTGATGATGGGCCTGTGCCTGCTGTTCGCCAAGAAGCGCAACTACCCCAAGGGTGAGGTCATCCCGCTGCGCCAGGCGCTGAAGATTGCCGGTGAGGCACTGTGGGGCCTGATGGCCATGGTGATCATCCTGGGCGGTATCCTGTCGGGCGTGTTCACTGCGACCGAGTCGGCAGCCGTGGCGGTCGTCTGGTCATTCTTCGTGACCATGTTCATCTACCGTGACTACAAGTGGCGCGACCTGCCCAAGCTGATGCACCGCACGGTGCGCACCATCTCGATCGTGATGATATTGATCGGCTTCGCGGCCAGCTTTGGCTACGTGATGACGCTGATGCAGATCCCGTCGAAGATCACCACGGCGTTCCTCACCCTGTCGGACAACCGCTATGTGATCCTGATGTGCATCAACTTCATGTTGCTGCTGCTGGGCACGGTGATGGACATGGCGCCGCTGATCCTGATCCTTACGCCGATCCTGTTGCCGGTGATCACCGGCATCGGCGTGGACCCGGTGCATTTCGGCATGATCATGCTGGTGAACCTGGGGATCGGCCTGATCACGCCGCCGGTGGGCGCCGTGTTGTTCGTCGGCTCGGCGGTGGGCAAGGTGAGTATCGAATCGACGGTCAAGGCGCTGCTGCCGTTCTACCTGGCACTGTTCCTGGTGCTGATGGCGGTGACCTACATTCCGGCCATTTCGCTGTGGCTGCCTAGCGTGGTGCTGTAACCGCACCTCAGCCTGTAGGAGCGGCCTTGTGTCGCGATGGGCCGCAAAGCGGCCCCAGGTTTTCGGCGTTGTTGCGAATATTGCTGGGGCCGCCTTGCGGCCCATCGCGACACAAGGCCGCTCCTACAACGACTGCGATAGGGCTGGAAAATCTACCTGCAAACGGATCCTGCACATGGCTGTCCCCTCCTCTGCTCCCCCGCTGTTCCCGCGCCAGCTGGCCATCGCCCTGCTGGCTCTGCTTGCCTGCTCATTCGCCGGTAACCATATCGCCGCACGCATCGCCTTCGATGACGGCACCGGTGTGCTGCTGGCCATACTCTGCCGTTCCGGCATTACCTTCCTGGTGCTGGCCGGCGTGCTGCTGTGGCAACGTCAGGCGCTGGCGCTGCCCGCTGGCACCCGCCGCTGGCAACTGCTGCTTGGCCTGCTGATCGCCACCCAGAGCCTGTGCCTGTATTCGGCGGTGGCGCGCATCCCGGTGGCCCTGGCCTTGCTGGTGGGCAATACCTTCCCGATGCTGCTGGCGCTGCTGACCTGGGCGCTGGGCGGTGCGCGCCCCACTGGCCGCACCGTGCTGTTCATGGGCTTGATCCTGTGCGGCCTGGTGCTGGCGCTGGATGTGCCGGCACGCCTGGCCGACAGCAGTGCGGGCAACCCGCACTGGGCGCTGGGGGTCAGCCTGGCCTTCGGCGCCGCTTGTGCCTTTGCTTGCGCGTTGTGGATCACCGACCACAAGCTGGCTAGCGTGCGGGGCCCGGTGCGCAGCCTGCTGACCCTGCTGATCGTGTTCTCCAGCATGCTGCTCGCGGGCGCCAGCGGGGTGATGCCGGCCGGTTTGTCGCTGCCGGGCAGCAGCAGTGGCTGGGTGGCGCTGGCCAGCCTGGTACTGCTGTATGGGCTGGCGTTCAGCTTGCTGTTCGTCTGCGTACCCAGGTTGAACATGGCGCAAAACGCCCCGGTGATGAACGTCGAACCCATCGCCACTTTACTGCTGGGTTGGGCCCTGCTCGACCAGCAACTGGGCCCGCTGCAATTGCTCGGCGGCGCTGTGGTGGTATGCGGCATCGTGCTGCTCACTTACCGGCGGGCCAACTGATCGCTCTGCTCCAGAGGAACATTGCATGGCTGTGACCACACTGCACCTGCAGGACCGCCTGACCCGCCTGAGCCTGGCGCCGGAACTGGGTGCCAGCCTGGTCAACTGGCAGGTCAAGGCAACCGGGCAGGCGCTGCTGCGCCATACCGACGCGGCTGCCTTGGCCAGCGCCGCGCCCAGGCGGCTGGCTTGCTACCCACTGGCGCCTTGGTCCAATCGGGTTGCCGAGGCTGGTTATGCCCGGCCGCAGGGCTGGCAGGCATTGGCGCAGAATACCGAGCACGACCCGTATCCCATTCATGGCAGCGCCTGGCAGCAGGCCTGGCACGTGGCGCACCACAGCGAACGGCGCGCACGGCTGACGCTGGACAGTGCCGTACCCTTCGCCTACCAGGCCACGCTGGATATACACCTGCATGAAGGCTGCCTGACCCTGGACCTGCATGTGACGCACCGGGATGATTCGGCCAACTGGTATGGGTTGGGCCTGCACCCTTACCTTCCGCGCTACCCCGATACCAAGCTGTCTGCGCCCGCGCGCAAGGTGTGGCTGGCCGAGGCTGGGCGCTTGCCGTCGTATCAGGCCACGGTGCCCGAGCCGTGGCGGTTCGAAGCACTGGGCCACCTGCCCGAGACGCTGGTCGACCACGCCTTCAGTGGCTGGCCGGGGCACTGTGTGATCGAACAGCCAGGGGCAGGCTACCGGCTGGCCTGTCGCGCCAGCGGGGCGGAGCACTTCTTGCTGTTCTGCCCGCCGGGGCAAGGCTTCTTCTGCTTCGAGCCGGTCAGCCACCCGGTCAACGCCCATCACCTGCCCGGCCGGCCCGGGCTGAGGCTGTTGCAACAGAGTGACACGATGAGCCTGGGGTTCAGCATGCAGTACCAAGCGTTGTAACGCGTTGTGGGCGCTACGTGCTCACTCCAGCTGCTGGTCCCGCAGCGCCTGCGCCAGCATGTCGATGAAGGTTCTGACCTTGGCCGACCCGTACTTGCTCTCGCGGTGCAGTATGTGAATCGGCCAGGGTGCTTCCTCATACTCGGCCAGAATCACCTGCAACTGCCCGCTCGCCAGTTCATCAGCCACCTGGTATGACAATAAACGGGCAATCCCCAGGCCACCGCAGGCCGCAGCGATAGCCCCATCATTGCTGGTCACCGTCAGCCGCGGTTTCATGCGCACCAAAGTCGGCTCATCGGTCACGCCAAAGCGCCAGCCGGCTCGGGGGGACAGGTTGGTGGTACCGATCACCGCATGCCCGGCCAGGTCCGAGGGGTGCCTGGGCACACCGTGGCGCGCCAGGTAACCGGGCGCAGCGCACAACATGCGCCGGACCTGACCGACCCGCAGGGCCTTCAACCCGGAGTCGGGCAACGGGCCGATGCGCACGGCCACATCCATGCCTTCCTCGACCAGGTTCACCACGCGGTCGAGAAAGTAGGCGGCCACATCGACTTGCGGATACTGCTGCAGGTAGCGAACGATGCTGGGCATGACGAACTTCTTGCCGAACAGGATCGGTGCAGTCACCGCCAGGTCGCCCTTGGGGGTGGCATTGATGCCGGCCGCCGCTTCGTTGGCCTCGTGAATGCTGGCCAGGATATGCCGTGTGTCCTCCAGGTAGCGGCCGCCTGCCTCGGTCAGGCGCACGCTGCGGGTGGTGCGCAGTAGCAGCTTGACCCCCAGCTGCTCCTCCAGGGCGCTGACGGCACGGGTGACGGCGGCCGGGGAGATGGCCAGGCGGCGGGCAGCAGCGGCGAAGCTTTCCAGCTCACCTACGGCGACGAATACCTTCATCAGGTGGATCTGGTCCATGCGAGCTCCTGGGGGCATGAGGTGCCGGGATTATTGTTCATCTGGGTATTTTCTGCTGCCCGCGAAGAGGCGGGGCTGGTGTATCAGATGTCCAGCACCAGGGCCTGTACCCCCTCCTGCACCTGCGCCGGCACGGCACAACAGATCAACACCGACCCCGCCTCCGGTAGCTCTGCCGGTGGATTCGGGTAATGCACCTGGCCACTCACCAGTCTGGTCTGGCAGGTACCACACGAGCCACCCCGGCAACTGAACTCCGGCGCCAGCCCGCGCGCCTCGGCCAGTTCCAGCAAGGTACCGCTGCCGGGTGCCCAGCGCGCCTCCTTGGCCGACGCCGCAAAGTACACCGGTACTGGCTCGCTGGCAGCGGGTGGCTGCTGCAAGGCGGGCTGGTCGGCGTGCGTGTGCCGGCGCAACGTCGACGGCCCGAACGCTTCTGCGTGAATCCGCGCATCCGGCACATGCACGCCGCGCAACCCTTCATACAAGTCCTGGGTAAAACTGCCCGGTCCGCACAGGTAGAACTCGTAGTCGTCCAGTGCCAGCGTCGCCTTGACCTGCCCGATGCCCAGGCGCCCGGCAAACTCGTAATCCCGCCCAAGCAGCGCATGGCTTTCCGGCTGGCTCAGGGCGCGATGAATGTGCAGCAAGCCCTCGGCCCGTTGCCGCAGACTCGCCAGCTCCTGCCTGAACGGCAGGTCGGCCAGGCTACGCGCCCCCTGGAACACGTGGATGGCCCGAGCCTGCCCATGGCTCAATTGCTCACGCAGCATGGCCAGCAACGGCGTAATGCCTACGCCAGCGCCAATCAGCACCAAAGGCCGCGTGCTCTGCACGTCGAGCGTGAAACTGCCCATGGGTGGGCGAACGTCAAGCACATCGCCTGGCGCGATGCGCGCATGCAAGTGGCGGGAAACCGGGCCCTGGGCTTTGACGCTGATGCGCCAATAGCCGTCGGAAGGTGCGCTGGACAAGCTGTAGGTGCGGATAAGCGGCGCCTCACCGTCGCGCTTGACCTGCACCGGAACATGTTGCCCGGGTGCAAACACCACAGCACTATCGCTGGGCGGCTGGAGGTAGAACGAACGGATATCGCGGCTCTCCTGCTCTACCCGCAGCACCCGCCAGGCTTGCCATTGGCGCTGCTGCTGACGTTGCTGCAAACGCGCATCGGCCTCGGGCCAGGTGCCGGTCATCAGGCTGGTGGGGGCGTACTCCTTGAAGGCCCAGCGCAGGGAAACCGCAGCCGGCCGCCACACCACCTGGTCGACCTCCAGCGTCCACAGCCGCTCTGCACCTTCGAACGCCTGGATGGCCGGGCTTTCCAGCAGCACCTCGGCACGCCCGCACACCTGCAGCACGTTGCCGTTGCTGAAGTCGATGAACAACAAACCTGCCCTCGGGTTGACCAACAAGTTGCCCAAGGTGTTGAAGTGCAGGTTACCGGCGTAGTCGGGAATGGTCAGCGTATTGCCTTGGACCCTGACGAATCCTGGCCGACCGCCACGGTGGGACACATCCACCGAACGCTGGCCGTTGTCATGCTCGACATAGCTGGCGACGAAGAAGGTGTCGGCAGACTGGATCATACTGACGGTCGTGGCATCCAAGGATGTCGCATCGATGCGCCCCTGAGCCGGTTCGGCGACGCGCGTGTAATCACGCAACTGGATGTATTGCGGGCAGTTGCCGAACGACTGCTCTACCGTCACCTGCAATTGCCCTGCAACCGCCTTGCGAATCTGCCCGTTGAGGCGGTTGCGCCGGCGGGTGTGCAGTTCGATGCCCAGCAGGCCGATTGCCTGCCCGGCGACCAACCCCGGGGTCGCCGGGTCATCGGCCGCTAGCCTGGTATCAATGGTCAACTGGCGTGGGTCGGGCGAACTGACGAAACCCTCCGGCCCTTCCAGCAGCGTCGCCCAGGGCCGCCCCTGAGCGTCTACGCTGGCCGCCACCATGAACGGCAACTGATGGTAGAACGTGCGGTGCTGGTCGGGCATGTAGTCACGAATGACCTTTTGCCCGAACGCCTCCATGCGCTCTGCTACTCCGACCTTTTCCTGCAGGGTTTTCTCGCCCGCATGCCAAGGCGAGGGGCGGTGATCGGGGGACTGTTGCATGGTGGCGTTCCTCGCAGGGGATCAGACGCTGGTCTGCAGCCCGATGACGGTGCGGGGCATCGGTACGAAGCCCGGCAATGCCTCGATCCGCGCCAGCCAGCTACGTACGTTGGCATACGGCTCCAGCGACACGTTGCCCTCCGGTGCATGGGCGATGTACGAATAGTTGGCGATGTCGGCGATGGTCGGCGTGTCGCCTGCCAGGAACGGCGACTTGGCCAGTTCGGCATCAATCACCTTGAGCAGGGTGTGCGCCCGGGTAATCACTTCGTCAGTGTTGAACGAAGCGCCGAACACGGTCACCAGGCGTGCAGCGGCCGGGCCAAAGGCCAGCGGGCCTGCAGCGACCGACAGCCAGCGTTGTACACGGGCGGCAGCGGCTGGCGCCTCGGGCAGCCAGGTGCCGTTGTCATATTTTTTGGCGAGGTAAACGAGGATAGCGTTGGAGTCTGCGATCACCGTGCCGTTGTCATCGATGACCGGTACCTGGCCGAACGGGTTGAGGGCCAGGAAGTCCGGCTGCTTGTGCGCACCTTTGGCCAGGTCCACGAACACCAGCTCGGTAGGCAGGTTGAGCAGCGAAAGCATCAGCTCGATGCGGTGGGCGTGGCCGGACTTGGGGAAGTTGTAGAGCTTGATCGGGTTCGACATGGGCTTGGCTCCTGGTCAGCACCGGATTGGGCTGATGGAGCACATGCTGCACTGATTCGGCTGGCAGCAGAATCAGTGCGCGGGGGAAACCATAATTTCGCCAGATGGAATAGTAAACCGCCCCATGACAAAAAATAGTCTGCGTTTTTCGGGTGCTTGCCGACGGATCCGCAGTGCGGCCCCAGCAAGTACCGCAGCAACCGAGCCCGTGTGCCTCAGTGCGGCTTGTTGAAGTAGCGGAACAAACCACGCGCGGCTTCGATCACCTTCGGCACACAGGCCTGGATCTCCGCTTCGCTCATCTGGTCCAGCAGCTCGAAGTTATCCTCCAGCCCATGCAAAGAGATGGCTTTGAGTAACTGGTCCTGCTCTGGCGGCAAAGCTTCCCAGTTGGCGACCTGGGTAGCGCGCATGTAGCCGAAGCACCATTCTTCCATCACGACCACGGTGCCCTGCTCGTCTTCTGTTTCCTCGAACAGCGGCTCGAACTGATCGATGTGGTCGCCCAACTGTCCGGCGACTTGGTCGGCATACCGCAGCATCAATGCAACGTAGGCTTCTTCATGGGCCGGTTTCTTGAACTTGGGCACCTTGCCACCCGCCACTGCCGGCAGCCAGTGCTCGGGGGTGACCGTGGTCGGCGAGCTAGCCAGCGCGGTGAAAAAGCCATTGAGCTCGGCCAGGTTGAGTACCGAGTAGTCGTTGCCGTAGGTGATCAGCAGGTCTTCGAGGCGGTGCAGTTCTTTTTCGCTGAGTGGCGGGAGCATCGGGCAGGGAATCCTTGCTAGCAAAAGTGTGTGCACCCTAGCACAGCATTGCTTGAAGGGTTGCCCGTGCAAGGCACTGCACGGGCAAATTTTCAGGTGGGCAGCCAACCCGGCAACTCATGCTGCCGGTCGGCGCCAATCAGCAGCCACAGCAAGATGCGGCACTTGCGCGGGCAGAGGTGCCCGGCCATGTGCACACCTTTTTTCTGCAAGTCGATCTCGGAGCCGGAAAAACCGTATGTTGCGCGGGCTGTAGCCCCCTCACCTGTACGAGTGGCGACAATGACTGGCAGGGTTGGCGTCATGTGCTCCAGAACATCAGACCAACTGCCGGAAACATGGCCGGCGCCGAACCCGGCGATGACCAGCCCGTCGTAGCGCAATGCGGGCAGAGCCTGCAGCAATACCGTGTCGGCGTCCAGGCACGCCTCCAGCAGGATGACGCGCTGGTCGGTACGCCCCGGTAGCGGGAGTACCTCCCGCCTGTCTGGGGGATGGCGGTAGGTTGCAACACCTTCTACAACTTCCCCCACAGGACCGAAACCAGGCGAGTCGAATGCCGCTATCGCCAGGCTGGCTGTCTTGCGAACCTTTGTCGCACGATGGATCTGATCATTCATCACCACCAGCACACCACGCCCACCGCTGCCTCGTGCCAATGCAACCTGGGCCGCAGCCAGAAGGTTGGCCGGGCCATCGTTGCCCGGCTGGCTGGGCGAGCGCATTGCACCGGTCATCACCAAAGGCGCATCGAATGGCCAGAGCAGGTCAAGGAAAAAGGCCGTTTCCTCAAGGCTGTCGGTGCCTTGGGTCAGTATCACGGCCCGGGCACCGCCCTCGACTTCGCAGCGAGCCCAGGCCAGTACTTCCAGCAACGCGTTGAAGCTGAGCGATGCACTGGGGACCAGGCTCAATGACGTTACAGTCAACTGCGCCATTTCGCGCAACTGCGGTACCTGAAGCAGTTGCTGCTCACAGTCCAGGGTGGGCGTTACGCCACACCCACCCGCTGTAGCCTGCATGCTGACCGTCCCGCCCAAACTGGCGATCGACAGCTTGGGCAGGTCCGAATGCTCAATCATCCTTCTCCCCCCACCAGTAACCCGATCAGCGGTACGATTCCCAACGTGCTGATGGCCATCGACACCACGTTGCCGATGTAGCCATGCACATAACCCGGCAACCGCTGCGTGATCGCCACTGCCAGCGGCGGAGCCACCAGGGCCCCCAGCACTGCACTGGCCACAATGACTTGCCAACTACCGCCATGCGTCAGCACGGCGGCCGGCACGATCGAGACAATCGGAATGTAAGTCGGATACCACCCCCGGGCTTGCCACTGGCCGCGCCAGAATACGACCCCGACGAAGGATGCCAAGGCCTGTCCGGCCACAATGTGCAACGCCAACATTGAACCGTATGCAGGTGCTGCCGGGGCCAATAGGTAAGCCAGTAACAAGCCCAGCAGTAGACCCAGACTGGCCAGCTCATTGCCAAAGAAGGGGGCTTCACTGAAATCGGCCAGTACACGCCGCAAGGTCCAGATCACACCGTAGGATGGCTGGCTGGCCACAGGTTTCACAACGTCGGGTTCGTGGCTTTGACGGACCCATGACGGGTAGCGCTTGCACAGCAGGAAAGCGGCGGCACTTGCCACGGCCATTCCACCCACGTTGCCGATAACCACAGGCAACTGCAGGGGGTAGCACAGGTAGTTGACCAGCAGCAGACTCGCCGGGGTTACCAGTATTGCCCCCAGCAATGCGCCTGCTATCGCCACCCGCCAGCCCGCCCCATACAACAGCACCATCGCTGCCGGCAACGATACGAAGGCCACGAACGTAGGTTGCCAGGTACCACTGGCCAAGGTCCATCCCCACAAGGCATGGCTAAGTAAAAGGCCCATCAGCGAGCTGGTGAACACCCATGGCCACCGTCCGCTTCCATAGCAGATGGCAAATCCCTGCCAGCGGTACCCGCGAAGATGGGCCCAATGTGCCAGGCTGGCGCCTAGCAGCAAGCCCAGCGCAGGCAGCTCATGCTTGTAGAATGCGACCTCGCTGATATCGCCCACTATCCAGCGCAAACGACTAAGCGGTTGGTCCAGTGTCGCCGCCAGTTGCCCGTAGTCTGGCCACAGGCCTGACGCAAGGCTGGCTGCCAGCAGCATTGCCAGGCAGGTGAAGATCAGCACGGGGGCGTGCTGCCGATTGGGCAGCAGTAATGGCTTCATGTGCGGATCCTCAGCGTGGCATAGGCGCATGCAGGCGGTAGCCAAGCGCAGCATCGTAGAGGTCGGTACGGCGATCACGCTGCAGGTCGTTGAGGCTGTTCCAGATCGGCGCTGAACGCGCGCTGCTGAGGTCGACATCGGCGTAGACAATGCTTTCCTCCTCCGCACTGGCCACAGCACCAATGGGCCAACCGTTGGTTCCGGCAATCAACGAACAACCGAGAAAGCGCCCTCCTCGCTCACTGCCGATACGGTTTGCGGCGGCGATGTAGACATTGTTCACATGCGCGGCTGTCATGGTCAGGTACGACGCCATGCAACGCCCTGTTTCATCAAACAGCGGAGGCGGTGTCCACATCCAATTGTTCAAGCTGCATATGATGTCTGCCCCTTGCGCTGCCATGAGCCTTGGCACTTCAGGGAACCAGATGTCCCAGCAGATCAGCAGGCCAATACGGCCGATTGGCGTCTCGAATACAGGGAAGCCGAGGTCGCCAGGGGTGAACCAGAGTTTTTCCTGGTTCCACAGGTGGGCCTTGCGATAGTGGCCAAGCAGGCCGTCGGGGCCAAACAATACGGCGCTGTCGTAGAGCTTCAGGCCCTCACGCTCGGCGAATCCTGCTGCCAGGTACACCTGATATTCCCTGGCGAAATCAGCCCAGGCTTTCAGGCTGCGGCCCGCCTGCAACGTTTCGGCATGGGCATAGGCCTCGGCACGGGAGTGAAAGGTGTACCCGGTGTTGGCCAGCTCGGGCAGCACGATCAGATTGGCACCTTCACGCACCGCACGCCGGGCCAGTGCCAGGCCTCTGCTCAGGTTGCCATCGCAGTACTCTAGCCCGACTTGTGGGTCGTACTGGATGACTGCGATGCGGACAGGGCTGACGGGGGGGCAATGTTCGGACATGGCGACTTCCTTTTTGTGGTTGTTTTGGAAGGTCGCCAGTAGAGCGGGGTTGGGTTTTGGAGGGACAGTCGGGCGATTCTCAAGCAGTTGAAGGATCTTGGAGAGAATTGAGTGGGAAACGCCCTAGGATAAAGAGCGGGAAGGAGTGATTGCCCACAGCCAGCTGACGCAGGAGCATAAGCTCCCAGCGCCTGCTGGCCCTATGAAGGGCTTGTGGATCTGTTTACACCGCCAGCGCGCGCTCACGCAGCTCGCTGTTGAGGATGCGGTCGTTTTCGCTGTAGTCGACCGGGCAGTCGATCACGTGCACGCCTGGGGTCTTGATGCAGTGCTCCAGCAGCGGCAGCAGGCCGTCGGCGCTTTCCACGCGGTGGCCATTGGCGCCGTAGGCTTCGGCATACTTGACGAAGTCCGGGTTGCCGTAGTCCAGGCCGAAATCGGTGAAGCCCATGTTGGCCTGCTTCCAGCGGATCATGCCGTAGCCATCGTCACGCAGGATCACCACGGTGATGTGCATGCCCAGACGCACGGCGGTTTCCAGTTCCTGGCTGTTCATCATGAAGCCGCCGTCACCGCACACCGAAATCACCGGGCGATCCGGGTAGACCAGGTGTGCAGCCATGGCCGATGGCAAGCCGGCGCCCATGGTCGCCAGGGCGTTGTCCAGCAGCACGGTGTTCGGCTTGTGCGCCTTGTAGTTACGGGCGAACCAGATCTTGTAGATGCCGTTGTCCAGGGCCACGATGCCTTCGGACGGCAGCACGCGACGAATGTCGGCCACCAGGCGCTGTGGGTAGACCGGGAAGCGGTCGTCGTCGGCGCCTTCGGCGATCTGGGCTTCGTTGGCTTCACGAATCGCCATGAGGCGGGTGAAGTCCCAGTGCGAAGTGTCGCCCAGGCCTTCAGCGATCTGCCACACGGCGTTGGCGATGTCACCGATCACTTAAACCTGCGGGAAGTACACGGCATCGACTTCGGCGGAACGGAAGTTGATATGGATGACTTCGGTGCCGCCACGCACCATGAAGAACGGCGGCTTCTCGATCACATCGTGGCCGATGTTGACGATCAGGTCCGCCGCTTCGATCGCACGGTGCACGAAATCGCCGGACGACAGCGCAGCGTTACCCAGGAAGCGTGGGTGGCGCTCATCGACCACACCTTTACCCAGCTGGGTAGTGATGAACGGGATGCCGGTCTTGTCGATCAGTTGCTTGAGGACCTTGGCGGTCATCTTGCGGTTGGCACCGGCGCCGATAACCAAAATCGGACTGCGGGCTTTGTGTAGCTTTTCAATCGCTGCTTCGATGGCCACGTGCTCGGCCAAT
>NZ_BCBD01000147.1:0-13633 GCF_001320345.1 Pseudomonas sp. NBRC 111127
TGAGCCTTGGGATCGAAGCCCGAGCGGCGCTCCACTTCAGCGACCTTGCCGCGGATGTACGGTATGGCATGCACGCTTTCGCCGTACACCGACGAGGTGTACAGGCCCATGAAGCGGTGCTCCTTGATGACCTTGCCGTCGGCGTCCAGCTGGCGGATCGAGACGTAGTCCGGGTAGGCCGGGCGGTGCACGCGGCTGGGCAGCGCGGCCTTGGCGAACGACAGCAGCAGCGGCTCGTTGAGGTAAGCCACGGCGTAGTCTTCGATGCGCAGTTCGTCGGCCGTCAGGCCCACACGCAGGCGGCGCGGCAGGCCGAGGAACGACTGTTCGTCGTAGACCATCTGGCCGCCATCGGCGGTGCTGGCAACGGTGAATTCCTCATAGCCGAGGAAGGTGAAGTGGTTGTCCAGCAGCCACTCGAGGAAGGCCTTGACCTCGCCCTTCTCGTTTTGCGCCGGGCCGAACGCGGTGTGCTCCACCTTGGCGAGCACTTCCTGCAGCTTGGCTTTCATCGGCTCGAAGTCGGCAACCGCCACCCGAACCTCGGCCAGCACCTGTTCGATCTCGCGGGTCAACACGGCCAGTTCGGCGGCGTTGGCGCAGCGGTCGATCTCCAGGTACATCAGCGACTCGTGCTGCACCCCCTCGCCCCGGCTGCCCTTGGGCAGCAGCTCCAGCAGCTCGCCGTTGGCGCCCCGGCGCACGCTGAGCACGGTGGTTTGCAGGGTGTGGATGCTATAGCCGCGGCGGTTGAGCTCGGTACGTACCGAGTCGACGAGGAACGGCAGGTCGTGGTGCAGCACCTCGACCACGGTGTGGGTCGACTGCCAGCCGTTGCGCTCGTAATCGGGGTTGTACACGCGTACTTGCGGGGACTGGGGGTCGAAACGCTCGATGATGCGCCAGGCCGACAGGGTGCAGCCGGCCAGGTCGGAAAGCCTGCGCTGGGTGAGTTCGTCCAGAGAGATGATGCCGAAGAACTGATCGGCGAACAGCGCCACTTGTGGCAGGGACTGTTCGCTGATGTGCTGCGCCAGGGCCGCTTGCAGTTGGTGCTGGAAGTCGGCTTTGCTGGCTGCGGTGAAGAACGCCATCTGTGGTACTCCGCTTGGGCTTTGTAATAGTTGAAGCGTCGCTGCGTGCGCCATTTACGGATCAACGATAGCCAACCCGTGGCAAGGCGGACGGTAAAAACCAGAGGTGGAACGTGCGCAGGCACGCCCGGGCCTGGCGAAGCTTAACGACTGATCGGTCATCAAGGCTTGCAGCGCTGCGACAATTTCGGTCAAGGGGCGGTAACTTTACGTTTATGCATGTAGCCAAGACTGTCAGAATTCCCTTCCGTTTCCTTTGATCCGAGCCTGCTCATGCAAATCAACACCGCCCTGCTGTTCGCCACCCCTTGCGATGACGAGGAAGACAATATGGCGACCCTGTGCTGCCATAGCGACAAGGGCCAGATGTTCCTGCTTACCCGCTACCCGGACGAAGACACCGTCGACCTGACCCTGGATGACGAGCCGTCGACGCTGGACGGGCTGAAAGTGACCTTGAGTGCCAAGCGCCTGCTGATCGAAGTGGCCGCCGGTGACCGCGATGCGCTGAAGGGGGATGAGGTGCTGGAAATCAACCTGACCAGCGACCTCAGTGACCTGGATGAGGTGAAGGAAACCCTGGAGAACATCCTGGCCGGGACTGGCACCTTCGTCTGCGAGCTTTAGGGCTTGATACGCCGCGCGTCGCCCCTGCTCATGCCAGCGCTTGTTGCATTGCTTTAGCCTGCGCCCGCAATGCCTCACAAAACGGCTCCACCGCAGCCGAAGCCGGCCGATGATCCGGGCGGATCAGCATCACCTGGTACGGCACCGACACCCGCAACGGCCGGATCGGCAGCCCGCCCTGCGCGGCCTCCAGGCCGCTCAGCGGGTTGATGATGGCAACCCCCAGGCCCTGGCGCACCATGGCGCAGACCGAGGCCGCACTGGTCGTCTCGATCACCGTACGGCGGTTCACACCCGCCGCGCGAAAGTGCTGGTCCAGTTGCTGGCGGTAGGTGTCCAGGCTGGCCAGGTTGATGAAATCGACTTCGTGAAAATCGCTCAACGCCAGCTCGGCCTTGGCCTGCAACGGGTGGTGTTCGGGCAGCACGCACACCATGTTGGCACTGAACAGCCGCTCCCCATACGCCCCGCGCGGTATCTGCTCGACCTCGGTCAGGCCCAGGTCGTGCTGCTGGGCCACCAGTGACTCCTCCAGCAACGGCGATTCCTGGGCCAGAATGCTCACACTCACCCCCCGGTGCTGCTGGTGAAAGCGCTGGCAGGCCTTGGGCAGCAGGGTTTGCGAGAACAGCGGCAGGCAGGTGATGGCCAACCGGCCCTGCTCGAAATTGCGAATGGCCTGGGCAAAGCGGTCGATCCGCTCCAGCCCGACATAGGCGCGCTCCACCTCCTCGATCAACAGCAGTGCCTGGGCTGTCGGCACCAGCCGCCCACCTTCGCGCTGGAACAGGTTCAGCCCGGTGACCTGCTCCAGCCGGGCCAGCTCCCGGCTGACGGTGGGCTGCGAAGTGAACAGCAGGCGAGCTGCAGCGGTGACGCTGCCCGCCGCCATGATGGCGCGGAACACTTCGATATGGCGGACGGACAATTTCACGGCAACGCCCTGCGTAATGACAGTGGCCATATCAGATATGAATGGCCGACAGAAAAAAAGCTATTTTTCTGAATTCCTGCTTTATCGCATCCTGCTTTCCTTCCTGGTATCACCTGAGCGAGTAGCGCCAACATGACAACACCCTTCACCCTCCTGGCCGAGGCAGTGCGCCAACATGGCTCGCCGTTGTGGGCCTACGACACCGGCACCATCGCCGAGCGTGTCGAACAGCTGAAGGTGTTCGACACCGTACGCTTCGCCCAGAAAGCCAACCCCAACCTGCACGTGCTGCGCCTGATGCGCGGCCACGGCCTGGTGCTGGACGCCGTTTCGCTGGGCGAGATGGAGCGGGCCTTCGCTGCCGGCGCCAGCGTTCAGGGCGACCCGGCCGGCGTGGTGCTGACCTGCGATGCACTGGACCGGCCTACCCTGGAGCGGGTGGTGGCAGAAAAGATCGAAGTGAACGCCGGCTCCATCGACATGCTGCGCCAGCTGGGCGAGCGCTCCCCTGGCCACCGCGTGTGGGTCCGCATCAACCCCGGCTTTGGCCACGGCCACAGCCGCAAGACCAACACCGGCGGTGAAAACAGCAAGCACGGCATCTGGCATGAGCAGCTGGACGAAGCGCTGGGCGTGATCAAGGCACACGGCCTGCACCTGGTCGGCGTGCACATGCACATTGGCTCGGGCGTGGATTACCAGCACCTGGAACAGGTAGCCCGCTCGATGATCGAACTGGTCGGCCGCCTGGGGGTGGACATCGAGGCGTTTTCCATCGGGGGCGGGCTTTCCACCCCCTACCGCAGCAGCGACAAGCCCGTCGACCTGCAGCGCTACGCCCAGACCTGGGCAGTGGCACGCAAGGAAATCGAAGCGATGCTCGGCCACCCGGTGCGTATGGAGATCGAACCCGGCCGCTTCCTGGTGGCCGAGTGCGGCTACCTGGTGGCCGAGGTGCGGGCGGTGAAACAGGTGGGGCGCAATACCTTCGTGATGATCGACGCCGGCTTCAACGACCTGATGCGCCCGGCCATGTACGGCGCCTACCACGGCATGACCCTGCTCGATGCCAACGGCCAGCCGGTGGAGCGCCCACGCCAGCCAACCGTGGTGGCCGGGCCGCTGTGCGAGTCGGGTGACGTATTCACCCAGGACGACCAGGAACTCACCCCGCAAGACCTGCCGCAAGCACAGGTGGGCGACCTGCTGGTGATCCACGATGCCGGGGCCTATGGCGCATCGATGTCGTCCAACTACAACAGCCGGCCACTGCTGCCAGAGTTCCTGATCGAGAACGGTGCACTGCGGATGATCCGCCGGCGGCAGACCGTGCAGGACCTGCTGGACCTGGAAGCGGGCCTTTAAGCGCCCTTCTGCCGGCTAGGCCATACCGCCCATGTAGTGCTCCAGGCGGCCGCGCAGCCAGCGTTCGGCCGGGTCATTGTCGGTAGTGCTTAGCCAGACCATGGCCAGCTCCAGCGCCGTGGCGGCGAACGGCAGTTGCTCGGCCTGCAGGTTGCCCCATCGCTCCATCCCCTGGGCCGCATAATCGGGGCAGCAGGCCAGCAGTTCGGTACCGGCCAGGATCGCCGGCAGCGTACTGAATTGCGGCACCGACAACACCACCTGGCGTTCGCGCCCCAACTCCTTGAGCCAGTCATCGACTACACCGTGGGTATTGGCCGTAGGCGAAACCTGAACGTGCGGGCGGGCGCAGAACTCATCCAACGTCAACGCCGTGGTGGATTTGTCGGCGCGCACCACCCTGGCCTGCATGCAGCGCAATACCTTGCGCTTGGCATTGGCCGGCAGGCCCCGGGTCTGGCTGATGCCGACCGTGACATCACCCGCCGCCAGCAAGTCGGGAATGCGCCAGTAATCCACGTGCTGCACGACCACCACCACGTTCGGCGCCTCGACCCGCAGCGCCCGCAACAAGGGCGGCAACAGCCCGGACTCGACGTCATCGGACAAACCGATGCGAAAGGTCATCTTGCTGGAAAGGGGGTCGAAATCGTGGGTCAGGCTAAGGGCCACAGACATCGCATCCAGGGCCGGGGTGAGGTGCTTGATCACCTCCTGGGCGCGGGCCGATGGCTCCATGCGGTTGCCCACACGGATCAGCAACGGGTCATTGAACATCGCCCGCAACCTCGCCAGCGCAGCGCTGACCGTAGGTTGGGCGACGAACAGCTTTTCTGCGGCGCGGGTAAGGTTGCGCTCCTGCATCAGCGCTTCGAACACCACCATCAGGTTGATATCGGCTTTGCGCAGTTCGTTGCGGTTCATTGGCGCTCCCGGCCCATTGTGGTTGTGCTTGCTCGATTTCAGCACTGACAAGCACCCTGGTCGAGTCAACGTTGGTAGATAACCTGGCAGGGCGGCCCTTGGCGGCGACCCGATTGCCCGACAGCGGACAGTCCGGTTACCCTTCCTTCTCCTCCCCTCACGGCCGCCCCAGCCGTGCTCCGCCCAGGCTCCCACCGCGATGAACCGTAAAGCTGACCCGCCACCGTCCGACTGGGTAATCCGCAGCGACCAGCCGGGCGGCATCGAGCGTATCGAGGCCTGGTTCGGCAGCCACGGTTACGACCCGCATCGCCACGATACCTACTCGGTCGGGCGAACCCTGGCCGGCGTGCAAAGCTTCCATTACAAGGGCTCGCTGCGCCACGGCATACCCGGCAACACCCTGGTGCTGCACCCGGACGAGCTGCATGACGGCATGGCCGGCACCAACGCAGGCTTTCGCTACCGCATGGCGTACGTCGACCCGGCCCTGATCCAGAACGTGCTGGGTGGCCAGCCGCTGCCCTTCATCGCTGGCGGGCTGTCCAGCGACCCACGGCTGTACCAGGCCAGCGAGGCACTGGTACAGGCCGTGGACCACCCGTTGGAGCCGCTGGAGCAGCAGGACGCCCTGTACGACCTGGCCATGGCCTTGTTGGCGGTCGGCGGCAAACCACGCGGGCGCAAGCGCCTGGACTACCAAGCCGCCGAACGTGCCCGAGCCTTCATCATGGCGCACCTGCACCAGAGCATTACCCTGGACATGCTCGAACAGGCCAGCGGCCGCGAGCGCTGGAGCCTGTCGCGTGATTTTCGCACGCTGTACGGCACCAGCCCCTACCGCTTCGTCACCTTGCGCCGCCTGGACTGTTTGCGGCGCATGGTGGTCGACGGGTTCAGCCTGGTCGATGCGGCGCTTGCTGCCGGCTTTCATGACCAGAGCCACATGACCCGGCATTTCACCCGTTGCTATGGGGTGCCGCCCTTGCGTTGGCTGGAGCGCCTGCGCCCCACGCGCTGACTTGCAGGATCGTACAAGATGCGCCTGTTGCAGACCGCTAGGCTGGCCACTCCACTCAACGAGGAATTGTCATGTCTGAAGCCCGTATCCCCTCCCAGCCTGCCAACCTGCTGCACAAAGCGTCGCTGATCGAGCAGCAGTGGAGCCCCAGGGTCGTTGCCGAAATGAACGACTATCAGTTCAAGGTGGTGCGCATCGAAGGCGAATTCATCTGGCACGCACACCCGGAAACCGACGAAGCATTTCTGGTGCTGGAGGGTGTTTTGCGCATCGATCTGCCCGATGGCTGTGTGTACGTCAACCCCGGTGAGCTGTACGTCGTGCCGCGCGGTATCGAACACAGGACAGCCGCAGAGGGCGAAGCGAAACTGATGATGATCGAGCCCCGCGGCATTCTGAACACCGGGCATGAAGGCGGCGAGCGCACCGCGGTCAATGATGTCTGGATCTGACAACAGAAGCCGCGTTATTTGTTGTGCGTAGCACTCGCCTGGCAATAATTCACCACGTTCAACTGCCAAACAGCCATTTTGCGTCTTGGTCACCCCTTTTCCATGCCCACCATCGCAACCCGATGAAAATCCACCGCCGTATAATTGGATCCAATATCGAGGGTGCCTTGAATGCGAACACTGGAGATGGACTACGGCCACGGCGACCAGGTTGCCAGCCATTGCCACGCTGAAGACCAGCTGATCTATGCCGCCAGCGGGGTAATGCGCGTCAGCAGCGCGGGAGGCGACTGGGTGATCCCCGGCGGGCATGCACTGTGGGTGCCTGCCGGGGTCAGCCACGCCATCCGCATGCAGGGCGTGGTGAGCATGCGCACGTTGCTGCTCGACGCCGGCATCGCGTGCTGCCAGGTCATCGTGGTATCCGGCTTGCTGCGCGAACTGATCCTGGCCGCGTCACGCATGCTCGACCGGCGTGACGGCGAGCATGCGCGGGCATTGATCCTTAACGAGTTGTCCGCCGCTCGGCGCATCCATGCCTTCGTGCCCACGCCCTCGCACCCGCGCTTGCGTGCCTGGTGCGAGGGCTTTCTCCAGGACCCGGCCCAGGACCTGACGCTGGCGCAGTGTGGCGCGCAGTTGAACCTGAGTGCGCGCAGCGTGGCGCGGCTGTTTCAACGCGAACTGGGCATGTCGTATGGCGAGTGGCGCGCCCGCGCGCGGGTGATGCTCAGCCAGCAATGCCTGGCGCAGGGGCAGCCGATTCTCAACGTGGCGCTGGAGCACGGTTACCAAAGTGCAAGCGCGTTCACCGCCATGTTCAAGCGCATCCTCGGCTACGCGCCGAGTGACTGGCAGCACAACCTCACACGCGGTCACTGAACAGCAGGTTGTCCCGCTTGCGCGCAGGCTTGTCCTGCTTGCGACAGCGCCGCTTCCCCGTCCCTGGTTAACCTCGCATCACCCTCTTCAAGTGGCCTGTGTGATGCCTTTACTGCACTTTTCTCCCTTCGCTGCCCGGCTGGGCGCCACGCTCGCCGTGCTCGGTGCCCTCACGGCGTGCACGCGGCAGCCGGCCCCCGCCGCGCCGCCACCCGTGCTGCAGGCAAACCCGTTGGCAGACCTGCCGGCGGGGGTCAGCCAGCAGCCGTTACCCGCGCAATGGTGGGCGCTGTTCCAGGACCCGCAACTCAACCACTGGGTACAGCTGGCCCTGGCGCATAACCAGGACCTGGCCCAGGCAGACGCCACTGTGCAGGCCATGCTGGCGGGTATCGGTGAATTCGACGCGCGCCGCTGGCCCGCCACTGCAGTGGAGGTTGGCGCAACCTATGGCAAGAGCGCCGATGACCAGACCCTGGCCGAGGCCACTGACAGCCATGCGCCGTCACAATGGCAATTCAGCCCCGGCATCGAGCTGGCCTACCAGGTGGATGTCTGGGGCCAGGTACGTGCGGCCATCGAGCGTGCCCGCGCTCAAGCCGATGCCAGCGCTGCAGCACGGGACCTGGTACGCCTGCAGGTGGTCACCCAGACCAGCCGCGCCTACCTGGCTCAATGCGTGTATGGCGCACGCCTGGCCCAGGCCAGGCAGTCGTTGCAAAGCCTTGAGCGCAGCGTGCAACTGAGTGAACGCCAGCAACAGGCCGGCGTGGCAACGGCGCTCGACAGCGAGCGCCTGCTGGGCTTGCGTGAGCAGGTGCGGGCGCAACTGCCGATGCTCGTTGCCAGGCGGCAAATGGCGCTTTACGAACTGGCCATGCTCAGTGGCCAGGCGGCTGCGGCACCGGTAGGCGACTGCAGCGCCATCCCCACGGTGTCGGTGCCGCTACCACTTGGCGATGGGTGGCGCCTGCTCGAGCGAAGGCCGGATCTGCGCCAGGCAGAACGGGAACTGCGGGCTGCTGCGCTGGAGACCGAAATCGCCAGGGCGGACCTGTATCCGAAGGTCAGCTTCGGCGCCTCGTTGACCTCCTCCGCCGCTCACCTGGCCGACCTCGGCGACAGCCGCGCAGTGATGTTCGGTATCGGCCCGCTGATTCACTGGCAGTTCCCCAACCTGAAGGCCAATCGCGCTCGGGTTGGCAAGGCTCGAGCATTGCAGCAGGCGCAGGTCGCCCGCTACCAGGGCGTGGCATTGAATGCGCTGAAGGACGTGCGCCAGGCGCTGGCGCGTTACGCCGGTGAGCGGCAGCGCCTGCAGGCACTGGAGGCAGCGCTTGGCCATAGCGAGCGGGGCTTTGCCCTGGCCCAGAACAACTACCGCGCCGGCACGGTGGACGGCCTGGCATTGCTCGACAGCGAACGCGAACTGATCCGCTTGCGCGCCAGCCAGGTCGAGGCCCAAGGGCGCCTGGCGCAGGCACAGGTCAACCTGTTCCGCGCGCTGGGTGGTCGGTGGTAGCGCGCAGCAACAACCCACAGGGACCGCGCTGGGCCGAGAGCCTTTTCAATGATCAGGGAGTCGCTGCCCTGTAACAAACGTCAAGGCCAGCGCGGTCCCTGTGGGAGCTGGCTTGCCGGCGATGGGCTGCGCAGCAGCCCCAACATCAGAAATGGAAACCGAACATGAATGCCGCCGTAGAACAGAACGCCCCCGCCGAAGCAGCACAGCAAGCCAGCACCAGACCCCGCCGCCGCCAGGCCTGGATCGCCGGCGGCAGCCTGGCGGCCGTCACGGTGCTGGCCTTCGCCAGCTACTGGCTCACCACCGGCCGCTACCTGCAGACCACCGACGATGCTTATGTCCGTGCCGATTGGGTGGCACTGAGCCCGCGCGTTGCCGGCTATGTTGCCAAGGTGGAGGTGGCGGACGACCAGCCAGTCCAGGCCGGCGATGTACTGGTACGGCTGCAAGACCAGGACTACCGCGCGCGTGTCGAGCAGGCCCAGGCCAGCGTGGCCGAGTCCCAGGCAGCACTGGCCGCCGCACAGGCTGGCCAACAGCTCGCGGCCGAGCGCATCAACCAGCGCCAGCACGCCATCCAGCAGGCTGAAGCGACCGTGCGCAGCGCCACCGCCGAACGCCAACGCACTGCCCTGGACGTGCAGCGCTACCGCGGCCTGGTACGCGATCAAGCGGCCACCGCGCAGCGGCTGGAAAGTGCCAACGCCCAGGCGGCCCAGGCACAAGCGGCGCTGCAAGGGGCCCAGGCCGCGCTGCGCGAACAACGCGCTCAACTGGCCATGGCCAAGGCCCGCTCGACCCAGGCCGACGCCGAGCTGCAACAGCGCGCAGCCGCCTTGGCCCACGCCCAGGCTCGCCGGCAACTGGCCAGCCAGGACCAGCACGACACCGTGATTCGCGCGCCGCTCGCTGGCATCGTGGGCCAACGCCGCGTGCGTGCTGGCCAGTACGTGGTGCCCGGCCAGCCGCTGTTGGCAGTGGTGCCGGTACAGCAGGCCTATGTGGTCGCCAACTACAAGGAAACGCAACTGGCCCGCATGCGCCCCGGGCAACCCGTGGAAATCCGCGTCGACAGCTTTGCCGGCCAGCCACTGCACGGCCGTGTGGCCAGTTTCTCCCCCGCCTCGGGCAATGTCTTCGCCCTGCTGCCGTCGGACAACGCCACTGGCAACTTCACCAAGATCGTCCAGCGCTTCCCGGTGCGCATCCTGCTCGACCCAGCGCCCGCAGGCCTGCAGCTGCTGCCGGGCATGTCGGTGGTGAGCATCGTCGACACCCGCCACGCCGAGGTTGCCGATGGCCACTGAGCAACCCGTCACGTTGCGCGCCTGGGTCGCCGTGCTCGGCGGCCTGTTCTGCTGCTTCATGGCCGGCATGAACGTGCATGTCACCAGCGCCGCGCTGCCGGAAATCCGTGGCTCGCTGGGGGCCAGCTTCGAGGAAGGCTCATGGATCTCCACCGCCTACCTGGTGGCGGAAATCGTCATGATCCCGCTGACCGCGTGGCTGGTCGAAGTGTTTTCGCTGCGCCGGGTGATGTGGACCGGCTCGCTGATCTTCCTGCTGGCCTCGGTGGCCTGCTCGTGGGCCCCCAACCTGGAAACGATGATCACCCTGCGCGTAGTGCAGGGCGCGGCCGGCGCGGTGCTGATCCCGCTGTCGTTCCAGTTGATCATCACCGAGCTGCCAGCCAGCAAGATGGCCATGGGCATGGCGCTGTTCAGCCTGGCCAACAGCGTGGCACAGGCGGCCGGGCCGTCGATTGGCGGCTGGCTGACCGACGCCTATTCATGGCGCTGGATCTTCTACCTGCAACTGTTCCCGGGTATCGCCCTGCTGTTCGCCATCGCCTGGTCGATCGACGCCAGGCCGATGCAACTCGCGCTGCTGCGCAAAGGCGACTGGCTGGGCATCGCGGCCATGGTGATCGGCCTGGGTGGCTTGCAGATCGTGCTGGAAGAAGGCGGCAGGCTGGACTGGTTCGGCTCATCGTTCATCGTTGGCATGAGCGCGATTGCCGCCATTGCCCTGGTGGTGTTCGTGGTTACCCAACTGCGCGGCCAGCGCGCCTTCATCAACTTGCGCTTGCTGGGGCGTTACAACTTCGGCGTCGCCAGTGTGGCCATGTTCATCTTCGGCGCGGCAACCTTCGGCCTGGTGTTCCTGGTGCCCAACTACCTGTCGCAACTGCAGGGCTTCAGCGCCCACGACGTGGGTGTAGCACTGATCGCCTATGGCGTGGTGCAGTTGCTGCTGGCGCCCATGATGCCGCGGCTGATGGGCTGGACCAGCGCCAAGTTCATGGTCGCCAGCGGTTTCCTGATCATGGCCCTGGGTTGCTGGCTGGGGGCAAGCCTGAGCGCCGACAGTGCCGACAACGTGATCATCCCGTCCACTGTGGTACGTGGCATCGGCCAGCCGTTCATCATGGTAGCGTTGTCGGTGCTGGCGGTGGCCGGGCTGGACAAGCGTGAAGCCGGGTCGGCGTCGGCCGTGTTCTCGATGCTGCGCAACCTGGGGGGCGCGGTCGGGACGGCCGGGTTGACCCAGTTGGTGGCCACCCGCGAGCGTTTCCACAGCGAACGCATCCACGAGCAGGTCAGCGTGTTCGAGCCGGGCATGCAGGAACGCATCAACCACACGGTGCAGAGCTGGTTGCCGCAGCAGCAACAGGCGCTGGAGGGGTTGGCGGCAACCATTCGCCGCGAAGCGTACCTGATGGCCTACAGCGACGCATTCTACCTGGCGTGCCTGGCCTTGCTCGGGTGCGCCCTGGCGGCGATGCTGTTGCGGGCCAGGCAGAACACCTGAAAAGCGTCAGCGGGCCCCGTGGATGCTGGGCTGCACAGCCAGGTGCAGCCTGCTCGCCGACCACCCGGCACACGTCGCTGGTACACTCTCGGCCGACGACAGGTGCGAGACAGAACACAGGTATGAACCCGACGCGCTATGCCACTGTAGCCAAGGACTTGATGGCAGGCATTGCCAATGGCCGGTATCCGGTGGGCAGCCTGCTGCCAACCGAGCACGAGCTGTGCGACCTTTACGGTGTGAGCCGGCACACGGTACGTGCCGCGATCGACCAGTTGCTCGGCCAGGGGCTGGTATCGCGACGCAAGCGCGTCGGCACCCGGGTCGAGGCCAGCAGCCCCCGCGGGGGCTACACGCAGTCGCTGGCCAGCGTCGCCGACCTGACACAGCTGGCGCCAGATCAGCGCTGGCAGATCCGCGATGTGCAGCACTTCGTTGCCGACCTGGGCCAGGCGGCACGGCTGGGGCTGGTGCCGGGTGAGCACTACTTTTGCCTGTCGAGCATCGCCGTGGCGCAGGCTGCGCCGCCGCTATGCTGCACCCAGGTCTATGCACAGCGGGACTACGGCGAAGTCATCGAACGCGCTCGCGAGCAGCCCGAACAGCCGATTGCCAGGCTGATCGAGCAGCATTACGGCCGCGCGATCGCGGTGATCGACCAGCAAGTACGGGCGGTAGCGCTGACGGCAGAGCTGGCCCACGCGCTGAAGGCGCAGGTGGGTTCGGCGGGGTTGCAGATCATTCGCCACTACCGCGAAGAGAACGGCGACCTGATGGCCGTGGCCGAGACGATCCACCCGCATGACCGTTTTACCCTGGTTACCCAGTTGCGCCGGGATCGCGCAGCGGGGTAAGCCGTTTCACAACTCAAGGCGCCCTTACAGCGCTCAACCCAAGGCAAGGTCGACAGGCATGGCAGCAGACAACACGCGGATGCTTACAGTGGGCGAAGTCGCCAAGCGCAGCGGTGTGGCAGTGTCAGCGCTGCACTTTTATGAAGCCAAGGGGCTGATCGCCAGCGTTCGTACGGCGGGCAACCAGCGCCGCTACCCTTCGCTGGTACTGCGCACCCTGGCGATCATCAAGGTGGCACAGCGCACCGGTATCGCACTGGAGGAAATCCGCCAGGCATTGAGCCGCTATGCGCCCAACAGCAAGCTGACCGCGGCGCAGTGGGGCGAAATGTCGAGCGCCTGGCGCGAAGACCTGAATGCGCGCATCCGTACCCTGGAGGCGCTGCGCGACAGCCTCGACAACTGTATTGGCTGCGGCTGCCTGTCACTGCAGGACTGCCCCCTGCGCAACCCCGGGGATGTGCTGGCCAAGGAAGGGAGCGGCGCGCGGATTCTGGAAAAGAAGGCGCGCTAGCCTCGCCCACTCACGCCACGTGCGATTCCTTGCAGGGGCGTGTGGCTTGAAGGTGATGAGTAGTTGGAACCATTGCCGCCCTTCACCTCCCTAACCCTGTGCTGTCAACCCAAAGCCGCTTACAGGAAGGAATGTAGCCATCATGAAACGCGAACAGATCGAAGGTGTTGCCGAGAACCTTGCAGGCAAGGCGCAGAGCGCTGTAGGCCGGCTGGTCGAAGACCCGGCGCTGGAAGCCGAAGGCGATGCGCGTCAGGCGGCAGGCCAGGTGACCAAGACCTATGGTGATGCCGTGGACACGGTGACTTCGTTCGTCAAGGAAAAACCTATCGCCGCACTGGCCATCACCGCCGCCGTCACACTGGTGATTTCTCGCCTGCTGCGCCGTTGACCCAAGGCGCAACAGGCGGTGCAGGGCCGGACATGGCGTCCGGCTCACGCCATTACCGGCTGGCGATATTGTAGGCAAGACAAAGGTGCAATACCTATGTGAGCGGGCCCGCGAACACCGGCTCAGCCGGTGCCATGCAGCGCGCTGGCTTCTTCGCGGGCTCGCCCGCTCCCACAGGGATCGCATCAGGGCTGGCAGGTGTTGGCCAAAAGGCGTCCAGTCCCGTGGTAGTGATGGTT
>NZ_BCBD01000148.1:0-13432 GCF_001320345.1 Pseudomonas sp. NBRC 111127
CTGGACCAGATACTCAACCAGGCTGCCAAGTTTCGCTACATGTTCGGCGGCAAGGCAGTCACCCCGCTGGTGATGCGCACCATGTACGGCGCAGGCCTGCGTGCAGCGGCCCAGCATTCGCAAATGCTCACCTCGCTGTGGACGCACATTCCAGGCCTGAAGGTGGTGTGCCCCTCCTCGCCATACGACGCCAAGGGGCTCCTGATTCAGGCGATCCGTGACAACGACCCGGTGATCTTCTGCGAGCACAAGCTGCTCTACAGCATGCAGGGCGAAGTGCCGGAAGAGGTGTACACGGTACCCTTCGGCGAAGCCAACTTCCTGCGTGATGGCGACGACGTGACCCTGGTCACCTACGGGCGCATGGTGCATGTAGCCCTGGAGGCCGCCAATAACCTGGCCCGCCAGGGCATCGACTGCGAAGTACTGGACCTGCGCACCACCAGCCCGCTGGACGAAGCCAGCATTCTGGAGAGCGTGGAAAAAACCGGCCGCCTGGTAGTCATCGACGAAGCCAACCCGCGCTGCTCGATGGCCACCGATATCAGTGCCCTGGTGGCGCAGAAGGCCTTCGCTGCGCTCAAGGGCCCGATCGAGATGGTCACCGCACCGCACACCCCGGTACCGTTCTCCGACGCCCTGGAAGACCTGTACATCCCCGACGCGGCGAAGATCGAGGCCGCCGTGCGCAAAGTGATCGAAGCTGCAAGGAGTGCCGCATGAGCCAGATCCATACCCTGACCATGCCCAAGTGGGGCCTGTCGATGACCGAGGGCCGGGTAGACACCTGGCTCAAGCAGGAAGGCGACCCGATCACCAAAGGCGACGAGGTGCTGGACGTCGAGACCGACAAGATCAGCAGCAGTGTCGAGGCCCCGTTCAGCGGCGTGCTGCGCCGCCAGGTGGCCAAGCCGGATGAAACCCTGCCGGTGGGCGCGCTGCTGGCCGTGGTCGTGGAAGGCGAAGCCGAAGAGGCCGAGATCGATGCCGTGGTGCAGCGCTTCCAGGCCGAGTTCGTCGCCGAAGGCGGCGCCGACCAGGCCCAGGGCCCGGCCCCGCAAAAGGCTGAAGTGGGTGGCCGCCTGCTGCGCTGGTTCGAGCTGGGTGAAGGCGGCACGCCGTTGGTGCTGGTGCACGGCTTTGGCGGCGACCTTAACAACTGGCTGTTCAACCACCCGGCGCTGGCGGCCGAGCGGCGGGTGATCGCCGTGGATCTGCCGGGGCATGGCGAGTCGGCCAAGGCCCTGCAGCGCGGCGATCTGGATGAACTGAGCGAGAGCGTGCTGGCCCTGCTTGACCACCTGGGCATTGCCAAGGCGCACCTGGCGGGGCATTCGATGGGCGGTGCAGTCAGCCTGAACGTGGCGCGCCTGGCACCGCAGCGGGTGGCCAGCCTGAGCCTGGTGGCCAGTGCCGGCCTGGGTGAAGCGATCAACGGGCAATACCTGCAAGGCTTCGTCAGCGCAGCGAACCGCAATGCCCTGAAGCCACAGATGGTGCAGCTGTTCGCCGACCCGGCGCTGGTCACCCGGCAGATGCTGGAAGACATGCTCAGGTTCAAGCGCCTGGAAGGCGTTGACCAGGCCCTGCAGCAATTGGCTGCGGCACTGGCCGAAGGCGACCGCCAACGCCACGACCTGCGTGGCGTGCTGGGGCAGCACCCGGCGCTGGTGGTGTGGGGCGGCAAGGACGCGATCATCCCGGCCAGCCATGCCGAAGGGTTGGAGGCTGAAATACTGGTGCTGCCCGAGGCCGGCCATATGGTGCAGATGGAGGCGGCCGACCAGGTCAACCAGCAATTGCTCGCATTCCTGCGCAAGCACTGAACCTATTCCGTGAGCCTGGAGAACAACCATGAATGACTTGAGCCACACTCACATGCGCGCTGCCGTATGGCATGGCCGCAACGACATTCGCGTAGAACAGGTCCCCCTGCCAGCCGACCCGGCGCCGGGCTGGGTACAGATCAAGGTGGACTGGTGCGGCATTTGCGGCTCCGACCTGCATGAATACGTCGCCGGGCCGGTATTCATCCCGGTCGAGGCGCCGCACCCGCTGACCGGCATCCAGGGCCAGTGCATTCTCGGCCACGAATTCTGTGGTCAGATCGCCAAACTGGGTGAGGGCGTCGAAGGCTTTGCCGTCGGCGACCCGGTGGCTGCAGACGCCTGCCAGCATTGCGGCACCTGCTACTACTGTACCCATGGCCTGTACAACATCTGTGAACGCCTGGCCTTCACCGGCCTGATGAATAACGGCGCCTTCGCCGAGTGGGTCAATGTGCCGGCAAACCTGCTGTACCGCTTGCCGCAGGGCTTTCCGGCAGAGGCTGGCGCGCTGATCGAGCCGCTGGCGGTGGGCATGCATGCGGTGAAGAAGGCCGGCAGCTTGCTGGGCCAGACCGTGGTGGTGGTGGGCGCCGGCACCATCGGCCTGTGCACCATCATGTGCGCCAAGGCAGCCGGTGCGGCGCAGGTAATTGCGCTGGAAATGTCATCTGCGCGCAAGGCCAAGGCCAGGGAAGTCGGCGCTAGCGTGGTGCTCGACCCGAGCCAGTGCGATGCCCTGGCAGAGATTCGCGCGCTTACCGGCGGCCTGGGGGCGGATGTGAGCTTCGAGTGCATCGGCAACAAGCACACGGCCAAACTGGCCATCGACACCATCCGCAAGGCCGGCAAGTGCGTGCTGGTAGGCATTTTTGAAGAGCCCAGCGAATTCAACTTCTTCGAACTGGTATCCACCGAGAAGCAGGTGCTGGGGGCATTGGCGTACAACGGCGAATTTGCCGATGTCATTGCCTTCATTGCAGACGGGCGGCTGGACATTCGCCCGCTGGTGACCGGGCGGATCGGGCTGGAGCAGATTGTCGAGCTAGGGTTTGAGGAACTGGTGAACAACAAGGAGGAAAACGTGAAGATCATCGTGTCACCAGGCGGGCATTGATTGCACCTCAACCTGTGGGAGCGGGCGTGCCCGCGAAGCCGACGACTCGGTAAATGGCACCGGCTTCGCCGGTGTTCGCGGGCACGCCCGCTCCCACAGTTATCGAACAAGGCTCAAGGGATGTCAGACATTTCTGAATCTGAAACCAAATGCTTCAGCTTGGATCATCTAGCGAATTATCCTACGAGCTTGTCGGAAGTCGCTCCATTGTCGGGGAAACACCTCAGGGATACCGTCACAGAGTCGCCATGTGTGGTGGCCGGGCGTGAGAAACCCGAAGATGTGTGATTGCGGCATTTGTCATGGCAGCCGTGCGCGGGCAGGCTTCGGTCTGGCCGAGCTCACACGTCCTCGGGTTTCTCACCCCGTGCACGGTCGCCACCCTATCCCGTGAGAAAGGATGCAGTGGTGACTATTTCCTGAACCGACGTGTGAGTTGTGATCATGAAAAAGATTGTCCCCGATCCACCCAAAACACTGACTTCCCGCCCCTTCTACACCATCAACCAGGACATGCCCTCGGTCGACGCAGTAATCCACACCCTGCAGTTGATGGCCGGCATTGAAGACACCCTGGACGAGTACATCTGCGCCAATGCCGGTGAGCCGGGTATCAACATGCTGGTCAATGCGGTACATCACGTACAGATGACCAAGGTACTGGCCGAGTTGCTGTTACATCGCCAGACCGGGGATATCACCTGGCATTGAGGTTGAGCTGACTGGCTTCATCGCCAGTAAGCCCACAGGTACTGCACAAGACCAAGGGCCAGCACAAATCCTGTAGGAGCGGCCTTGTGTCGCGATGGGGCGCGAAGCGGCCCCGGCGATTTCTGCGGCGAAGCTGGAATCGTGGGGCCGCTGCGCGGCCCATCGCGACGCAAGGCCGCTCCTACAGGGATGTGCGTCAGCGCAGGCGCTCGCTGTTTCAGGATCCCATTCTGCGTCATAATCGGCAGACCTATTGCCCGGTTCTCGCCATGCGTCCACTGCTCCCCATTACCCTGGTCCTGCTGCTCGCCGCCTGTGGCGATGGCGAATCGTTGCTGCCGCCGGATGCCCGCCTGCCCGACGGTGGGCGCTACCGGGGCCAGGTGGTCGATGGCCTGCTGCAGGGTGAGGGGCGGATCGACTATCCCAACGGCAGCTGGTATGCCGGCACCTTCAAGGACGGCCAGTGGCATGGCCAGGGCGAATGGCACGGCCAGAACGGCGAGGTGTACCGCGGCCAGTTCGCCGCAGGGCTGTTCGAGGGGCTGGGCGACCTGACCACACCGGGCAGCCACTATGCCGGCACGTTCAAGCACGGCCGCCGCGATGGCGAAGGCACCCTCAAGCAAGCCGACCAAACCTACCGCGGCCAATTCAAGGACGACCTGTACGACGGCGCCGGCGAGCTGGTGCTGGCCGACGGCAGCCGTTACCAGGGCCTGTTCGCCAAGGGCAAGCCCAACGGCGCGGGGGTGCGCAGCGACGCCAGCGGTAACCGGTTCAGCGGCCATTTCAGCAATGGCCAACTGCAAGGCAGCGGCACCTACGACAGCGTCGATGGCGAGCAGTACATCGGCGAGTTCAAGGACAACCGTATTGAAGGCCGTGGCCGCTACGAGAGTGCCGATGGCGATGTTTGGATCGGCCAATTCAAGGACGGCTCGCTGATCGGCGAAGGTGAATTGCTGGGCAGCGACGGCAGCCATTACAAAGGCACGTTCGCCGACTGGCGGCTGTCTGGCCAAGGCAGCTTGCAACTGGCCGACGGCAGCCAGTACGTAGGCGGCTTCCTCAACGATGCCTACAACGGCAAGGGGCGCCTGATCCTGCCCAACGGCAAGGTCGAAAGCGGCGTGTGGGCCAACGGGGTGCGCGTGCGCGACCAGCATGGCACGCTGCTGCCCGATCCGCTTGACCTCGCCCTGCTGAACCAGGGCCGGCTACTGCAACAGGCGCTGGCCGCAGTGCCGCGCTCGGCCCCGCCGATTCAGCTGTACAGCCTGGTGGTGGGCGGTGATGGCCAACAGAGTGTGTTCCTGCGTGAAGCCGACTACGTCAGCAACATGCTCAAGGTACGCTTTGGCGCCCGCGGCCAGGTGACCCTGGTCAACCACCGCGACCACCTGGCCAACCGCCCCATGGCAACCCGCGAGAACCTCACGCGTGCCGCCCGCACCCTGGCCGAGCGCAGCGGCCCGGAAGACCTGGTGTTCATCTACCTCACCAGCCACGGCAGCGCAGACCACCAGCTGGTGCTCGACCAACCCCGCCTGCAACTGGCCGACTTGTCCGCCGACGAGCTGGCAACGGCCCTTGCGCCGCTGAAGGATCGCGACAAGGTCATTGTCATCTCGGCCTGCTATTCAGGGGGGTATATCGCCCCGCTGAAAGATGAGCGTACCCTGATCATGACTGCCGCACGCGCCGACCGTGTCTCCTTCGGTTGCTCGGAGGAAGCTGATTTCACCTACTTTGGCGAAGCCCTGTTCGCCCAGGCCCTGAACCAGACCGACGACCTGAAACAGGCGTTTGAACTGGCACGCGGCAGTGTTGCCGAAAGGGAACAAAGGGAAGGTTTCGACGCCTCTGAGCCTCAGTTGTGGGCGCCGCCGGCGGTGCTTGAGCATTGGCAGCAACTGCGCCGGCAACAGGCCGAAGAAGCATTGCGCAACACGACCCAGGCCAAGGTGGGCGCACAGGCAAAAAACCCGGGCAACCACTAGACTTGGGTGTAACAAGGGAGAGACATCATGTACTTGACGCCTCAGCATGTCCTGCTTGCCGGTGCCACCGGCCTCACCGGTGAACACCTGCTCGACCGCCTGCTCAACGAGCCCACCATCACCCGCGTGCTGGCCCCGACCCGCCGGCCGTTGGCCGAACATCCGCACCTGGAAAACCCGGTGGGTGACCCGGCAGTGTTCCTGCCGCAGCTGGCCGGCAGGGTCGACGTTGCCTATTGCTGCCTGGGCACCACCCTCAAACAGGCCGGCTCCGAGTCGGCGTTCCGCGCGGTGGACCTGGACATGGTGGTGGCGTTCAGCAAACGGGCCCGGGAAATGGGCGCACGGCATTTGCTGGTGGTCAGTGCCTTGGGCGCCGACCCGAAGTCATCGATTTTCTACAATCGGGTGAAGGGCGAGATGGAAGAGGCGCTCAAAGCGCAGGATTGGCCGCAACTGACCATCGTGCGGCCGTCTCTGCTGCTGGGCGAGCGCATCAAGCCGCGGCTGGCAGAGCAGTTGGTTTCACCGTTGTCCCGGCTGATTCCAGGGAAATACCGGGGGATCGAGGCCTGCACCCTGGCCCGTGCGCTATGGCGCCTGGCCCTCGAGGAAGAAGACGGGGTGCGGATCGTGGAGTCGGATGAACTGCGCAGGTTGGGCAAGAAGTAAGCCGTAAGCATTGCACGGTACCTGTGGGAGTGGCCTTGCGTCGCGAAAGGGCCGCGCAGCGGCCCCCGGATTTCAGCTTTAGCACGAACATTGCTGGGGCCGCTTTGCGGCCCATTCGCGACGCAAGGCCGCTCCCACACCACAGGACCGTGCAATCCCTCACAGCCCCCCTGTGGCCTGGAAGCCTACACCGGCAGCAGTCAGCAAGGACAACGGCAGCAACAGGGTATCAAGCAGCATGCTCCCTGGCAGGTCCAGCCCCGGATAGCTCGGGGCTTGAGCCCCAAACCGATCCTGCGGGCAGCAACCACCGTTGATCACATACAGATCCAGACGCGTACCGGCATACACCACCGGCGCCCCCGGCTTGTTGGCATCCAGCGTGCGCACCGTGGCACAACCACTCAGCAACCCCAGCGCCAGCAAGCCGGCCAGCGCCCGTTTCAATCATCCACCCCGAAGTGGTGCTCGCCCCAACGCGGCAGCATGTCCTGGGGAATGTTCAGCAGGTTGAGAATGCGCGCCACAACGAAGTCGACCAGGTCGTCGATGGTTTGCGGCTGGTGATAGAAGCCCGGCGCCGCCGGCAGAATCACCGCGCCCATCTGCGACAACTTGAGCATGTTCTCCAGGTGAATGGTGGAGAATGGCGCTTCGCGGGGCACCAGAATCAACTGGCGGCGCTCCTTGAGGGTCACGTCGGCTGCGCGCTCGATCAGGTTGTTGCAGGCCCCGGTGGCAATCGCCGACAAGGTGCCGGTGGAACACGGCACCACCACCATCGCTGCCGGGGCGCCCGAGCCCGAGGCCACTGGCGACATCCAGTCTTCCTTGCCATACACGCGGATCTGCCCATCGGCAGCACCGGTGTATTCGGTGAGGAAGGCCTGCATCGCCTGGGGCTTGGCCGGCAGCAGCACATCGGTCTCGGTGGCCATTACCAGTTGCGCCGCCTTGGAGATCAGAAAATGCACCTCGCGGTCCTCGCGCACCAGGCAATCGAGCAGGCGCAGGCCGTACTGGGCGCCTGAAGCGCCCGTCATGGCCAGGGTAACGCGTTCCGGCCCGTTCACTTCAGCGCCTCGGCCAGCTTGCCATGCAGGCCGCCGAAGCCGCCGTTGCTCATGATCACCACGTGGGTGCCCGGGCGGGCCTGGCCCTTGATGCGTTCGATGATCGCTTCGAGGCTTTCGGCAACCACACTCGGTACCTTGCACTGCGCAGCAGTCGCAGCGAGGTCCCAGCCCAGGTTGGCCGGCGCGTACCAGATCACCTGGTCGGCGTCGTTGACGCTTTCTGGCAGGCCATCGCGGTGTGCACCCAACTTCATCGAGTTGGAGCGCGGTTCGATTACTGCGATCACCGGCGCCTCGCCAACGCGCTTGCGCAGGCCGTCGAGGGTGGTAGCGATGGCAGTTGGATGGTGAGCGAAGTCATCGTAGATGGTCACGCCCTGCACTTCGGCAACCTTCTCCATGCGCCGCTTGACGCTCTTGAAGGCGCAGAGGCCCTCGATGCCCATGGCCGGCACCACGCCGACATGGCGGGCGGCTGCCAGGGTAGCCAGGGCGTTGGCGACGTTGTGCTGACCGGTCAGCGCCCAGTCCACCACACCTTGCGCCTGGCCCTCGAACAGCACTTCGAAACGCGAGCCATCGGCGCTGAGCAGGCGAGCCTGCCACTGGCCACCTTCACCCGTGGTGTGTACCGGGGTCCAGCAGCCCATGCCGATGACCCGCTCCAGTGCTTGTTCGGTGGTCGGGTGGATCACCAGGCCTTCGCTGGGGATGGTGCGCACCAGATGGTGGAACTGCCGCTCGATCGAGGCCAGGTCCGGGAAAATATCTGCGTGATCGAACTCAAGGTTGTTGAGGATCGCAGTGCGCGGGTGGTAGTGCACGAACTTTGAACGCTTGTCGAAGAAGGCACTGTCGTACTCGTCGGCTTCCACCACGAAGAACGGCGTAGCCCCCAGGCGGGCCGACACCGAGAAGTTCTGCGGTACACCGCCAATCAGGAAGCCCGGGCTCATGCCGGCGTGCTCCAGCACCCAGGCCAGCATGCTGCTGGTGGTGGTCTTGCCGTGGGTACCGGCCACGGCCAGCACCCAACGGCCTTGCAGCACGTGATCGGCCAGCCACTGCGGGCCAGAAACATAAGGCAGGCCCTTGTTCAGCACGTATTCAACCGCCGGGTTGCCGCGCGACATGGCGTTGCCGATCACCACCAGGTCGGGTGCCGGCTCCAGTTGAGCCGGGTCGTAGCCTTGGGTCAGCTCGATGCCCTGGGCTTCGAGCTGCGTGCTCATCGGCGGGTAGACGTTGGCGTCCGAACCGGTCACGCGATGGCCAAGCTCCTTGGCCAGCACTGCCAGCGAGCCCATGAAAGTGCCGCAAATACCGAGAATGTGAATATGCATGGTCGACCTCGCAAAACATCGAGGCAGGGTAGCCCAGGGCGCGACAAATCGCACCCGCTGTTTCGCTCAGTCGCCCCGGGTGATGCCGTGTTTGCGCAGTTTTCGATACAAGGTATTGCGGCTGATGCCCAAGTGTTCGGCGACACGGGTGAGGTGCCAGTGTTTTGCCTGCAGCACCTCAATGAGCGCTTGCCGTTCTGCGTCCTGCAACACCTCGGTACCCTCACCTGGTCCATTGTCGGACCTGTGGGAGCGGGCGAGCCCGCGAACGGGGGCAACGCCCTCGCCCTGTGTCGGCTGGGCAGACGGCTTCGCGGGCGCGCCCGGTCCCACAGGCCCAGTGTTGCTGCGCACAATGGCAGGGAGATCCGGGAAAGTGATGCGGCCACCTTCGCAAAGCGCCACCAGGGTACGCAGCACGTTGCGCATCTGCCGCACGTTGCCCGGCCAGGCAAAGTCCAGCAGCGCCTGGAGCGCCCTCGGTTCGATGTCGATCAGTTGGCCCTGCGCCTCCTGGCGCAGCAGGAAGTCCAGCAACTGCGCCTTGTCACTGCGCTCGCGTACGGCCGGCAATGCCACTTCCAGGCCATTGAGGCGGTAATACAGGTCTTCACGGAAAGTGCCCTGCTCGACCCGCTGCAGCAGGTCACGGTGGGTAGCGCTGACAATGCGCACGTCCACTGCCTGTGGCTCGCCGCCGATCGGGACTACCTGACGCTCCTCCAACACGCGCAGCAGGCGTGTCTGCAGGGCCAGCGGCATGTCACCGATCTCGTCCAACAGCAAGGTGCCACCATCGGCTTGCAACAGCTTGCCGCGCATGCCTTCCTTGCGCGCACCGGTGAAGCTGCCACCGCGGTAGCCGAACAGCTCGCTCTCGATCAGGCTTTCAGGGATCGAGGCACAGTTGATGGCCACGAAGGGTTGGCTGCGGCGCTCACTGGCCTGGTGCACGGCCTGGGCAAAGGCCTCTTTGCCGCATCCGGTCTCGCCGCGCAGCAGCAGTGGCACATCGCGCTCGAACACCCGCACACTGCGGCGGAAATCATTCTGCAACGCCGGGTCGAGCAGGCATACCAGCGGCTCTGCAACACGCGCGGGCCGCGGCTGGGCAACGGGTACCGACCATACAGGCGCGCGCGCCTGGCCGCGCAGGCTGGCGAACACCTGGCGGCCGTCCAGGGTGCGCAGCGGCCAGGCCGTGCTGCCCCCGGGCGTCGCGCGGCCGAACAGCTCATCGTGGCTGCAGGCAAAAAACCGCTCCAACGGCTGGCCCAGCACACCGCTGCGTACGCTGCCCAGCAGGTTCAGCGCGCTCTGGTTGGCCGCGCAGATCCGGCCATCACCGTCGAAGGCCAGCAGGCCCTCGCTGAACAGGCCGACCGACTCAGCCTGCAGGTGAAAACGCAGCAGCCACTGCTGCTCGAAATGGCGCAGAAAGTAGCAGCTTTCGATCATCTTGGCCGACAGGTTGACCAAGGCCATGGTATGGAACTGGCTTTGCCGTGAAACGTCGGGGCGTGCCGAGGATACGTCGAGCACCGCCAGCAACTCGCCATGGGGGTCGAACACCGGGCTGGCCGAGCACGTCAGCCCGGTGTGGCGGCCGCGGAAGTGCTCGTTCTGGTGGATGGTCAGCGCCTGGCGCTCGACCAGGCAGGTGCCGATGCCATTGGTGCCTTCACGCGCCTCGCTCCAGTCGGCGCCCAGCCACAGCCCGGCATGCTCGAAGCTGCGCCGCTCGCTGGCCGCGCTGACGCAATTGAGGATCACCCCGCGGGCATCGGTCAGCAACACCGCATGGCCGGCCCCGGAGAGTTGCTGGTGCAGGCTGTTCATTTCGTGGTCGGCGATCTGCAGCACCTGGCGCAAGCGCTCGCGGCTTTCCAGCAAGCGCCCGTGCTCGAGCACCACCGGCGCCTCGATCACCGTTGGGTCGAGGTGGTAGTCCTCCAGGCAACGCAGCCAGGAGCGGGCAATGGAGGGGTCGCTGACGCCCTCGCCAGCACCACCATGGGCCACAGTGTGGACCTGCCGGGCATGGCGGCTGAAGTGATTGCTCTGCATTGTTGTAGTTCTCCGCAGATAGAGCGTGCCACCAGCATCCTCCACCGGCGAACGCATTGCAATGCACCCACGGGTGACGTGTCGTGAACGGCACAAAATGTCACCCCCAGGCGTACCGCAACCGGCACAGGCTGGCTGCCACGTGTCCGCCACACCCGCCCAAGCCATTGATTTTACGGGTGCCGCGCACGCTGGCCCAACCTTTGCTCTACGCTTTCCCACTCCCTAACAAACACAATAGCCAGGAGACACACCATGCGTTACGCACATCCCGGTACCGAAGGCGCGAAGGTTTCCTTCAAGAACCGCTACGGTAACTACATCGGTGGTGAGTTCGTTCCTCCGGTAAAGGGTGAATACTTCACCAACACGTCCCCGGTGAACGGCCAGCCGATTGCCGAATTCCCCCGCTCAACTGCCGAAGACATCGACAAGGCACTGGACGCTGCCCACGCTGCCGCCGACGCCTGGGGCCGCACCTCGGTGCAGGACCGCTCCAATGTGCTGTTGAAAATCGCCGACCGCATCGAGCAGAACCTCGAGCTGCTGGCCATTACCGAAACCTGGGACAACGGCAAACCGATCCGCGAAACCCTGAATGCCGACATTCCGCTGGCGGTCGATCACTTCCGCTATTTCGCTGGCTGCATTCGTGCACAAGAAGGTGGCGCCGCCGAAATCAACGAAGGCACCGTGGCCTACCACATCCACGAACCGCTGGGCGTGGTCGGGCAGATCATCCCGTGGAACTTCCCGATCCTGATGGCCGCCTGGAAGCTTGCACCGGCCCTGGCCGCTGGCAACTGCGTGGTGCTCAAGCCGGCCGAACAGACCCCGCTGGGCATCACCGTGCTGCTGGAAGTGATTGGTGACCTGCTGCCCAAAGGCGTACTCAACGTGGTGCAGGGCTATGGTCGCGAAGCAGGTGAAGCGCTGGCGACCAGCAAGCGCATCGCCAAGATTGCCTTCACCGGCTCTACCCCGGTTGGCTCGCACATCATGAAATGCGCTGCCGAAAACATCATCCCGTCCACCGTGGAACTGGGCGGCAAGTCGCCGAACGTGTACTTCGAAGACATCATGCAAGCCGAGCCTAGCTTCATCGAGAAAGCGGCCGAAGGCATGGTGCTGGCTTTCTTCAACCAGGGCGAAGTGTGCACCTGCCCATCGCGGGCGCTGGTGCAGGAGTCGATCTACCCGCAGTTCATGGAAGTGGTGATGAAGAAGGTGCTGCAGATCAAGCGCGGCGACCCTCTGGACACTGACACCATGGTTGGCGCACAGGCCTCGCAGCAGCAGTTCGAGAAGATCCTCTCGTACCTCGAGATCGCCCAGCAGGAAGGTGCCGAGTTGCTGACCGGTGGCAAGGTTGAAAAACTCGAAGGCTCGCTGGCCACCGGTTACTACATCCAGCCGACCCTGCTCAAGGGCAACAACCGCATGCGCGTGTTCCAGGAGGAAATCTTCGGCCCGGTGGTCAGCGTCACCACCTTCAAGGACGAAGCCGAAGCGCTGGCGATTGCCAACGACACCGAGTTCGGCCTGGGCGCCGGCGTGTGGACCCGCGACATCAACCGCGCTTACCGCATGGGCCGCGGGATCAAGGCTGGCCGTGTATGGACCAATTGCTACCACCTGTACCCGGCGCATGCCGCGTTCGGTGGCTACAAGAAGTCCGGGGTTGGGCGTGAAACCCACAAGATGATGCTCGACCACTACCAGCAGACCAAGAACCTGCTGGTGAGCTACGACATCAATCCGTTGGGCTTCTTCTAAGCAACTAGCTGCAAGCTTCAAGCCGCAAGAATAAAGCGAATCGCCCGCCGACTCGCTTTTCTCTTGCAGCTTGCAGCTTCAGTCTTGCAGCTCCCTGGCTCGCTTCCTGCAGTACCCATCACCATCGGCGCGGACCCCTTCCGCCCACCAAGAAAAACAACAGGTGAAACTATGCCAAGCGATCAATCCGCCGGCTCGCCGGCAGGCTCTTCCGTCGACTTCGAGAAGGTCGGTTCGGACTATTTCCAGCAACGTGAATTGAAAAAAGGCGCGGCCGGCTGGGTGCTGCTGGTCGGCCTGGGGGTGGCCTATGTCATTTCCGGCGACTACGCCGGCTGGAACTTCGGCCTGGCCCAGGGTGGCTGGGGCGGCATGTTCCTCGCGACCCTGCTGATGGCCACCATGTACTTGTGCATGTGCTTCTCGCTGGCCGAGCTTTCCTCGATGATCCCGACCGCTGGCGGTGGCTACGGCTTTGCCCGCAGCGCCTTCGGCCCCTGGGGCGGTTTCCTTACCGGCACGGCGATCCTCATCGAATACGCGATCGCCCCCGCCGCCATCGCGACCTTCATCGGCGCCTACTGCCAGTCGTTGTTCGGCATTGGCGGCTGGATGATCTACCTGGCGTTCTACGTGGTGTTCATCGGCATCCACATCTTCGGGGTGGGCGAAGCACTGAAGTTGATGTTCATCATCACGGCCATCGCCGCCATTGCCCTGGCGGTGTTCCTGGTGGCCATGGTGCCCCATTTCGATGCAGCCAACCTGTTCGACATCGCCAAAACGGACGCTGTCGGCGCCAGCAGCTTCCTGCCGTTCGGCTATGTCGGGGTATGGGCGG
>NZ_BCBD01000149.1:0-13322 GCF_001320345.1 Pseudomonas sp. NBRC 111127
CAGCAATTCACGGGCGGCCTGGGGGGCACTGACCGAGTAGTTGATCTGGATGAAATCCAGCGCCTCGCTGCGCACCAGCTCGGCGACCTCGGCGTGGCCACTGTTCAGGTAATGGGTGATCCCGACATAGCGGGTTTTGCCCTGCTGCTTGAGTTCGCGCGCGTAGGGCAGTTGGGTTCGCCAGTCACGCAGGTTGTGCACCTGCAACAGGTCGACCTTGTCGGTGCGCAGCCGTTTCAGGCTCTCAGCCCATTGCGCTTGGGCTTCTGCGCGGCTGTCGGCGGCGATCTTGGTGGCAATGAAGCAGCGTGAATGCCAGCCCCCTTCCTCCAGCAATTGGCCAAGAATGCTGTCGGCGCCACCGTAATTGGGCGAGGTGTCGATCACCCGCCCGCCACCGTCGAAAAAGGCCTTGAGCACTGCCCGCAGTTGCTGGTAGGCAGCCGAACCGGCTTCAACCTCGAAACTGCCGGAAGTCCCGGCGCCAATGACCGGCAGCGCTTCACCGCTGGACGGTACGGCGCGGGTCAACATGCCTGCCGGCGTGGCCGCGTGCAACCAAGGGGCGCTGGCCAATAGGCCTAACATAGCACCCACGCGTAGGACATCACGACGTGCATACATGGAAAAGCTCCCGTCATGCCAGGGAAACTTCCAAGGCTAGTCGCTCCACCCGGCGCGCGTGGGCGTTTCTGTGTCCGGATGTTTTTACCTGGCCTGCAGCAGCGGGCTCAGGTCGACACCGGTGGCGCTGATTGGCGGGCACCAGTAGTAGCCGCCGCTCAGGGGCCGGCTGAAGCGGTACAGGCCGTCGATGATGCCGTCCTCCAGGCCACTCATGCGCCGCAGTTGCACTTCGAAGGCATCGAAGCTGCGGCCCAGGGCAACGAAAGCCAGGCCGGCACCGCGCTGATCGGCCCAGGATACCGAGCGGCGCACCATGAAGGCCTCGGGCTCGAAGCTTTCCTGGGCAGTACGCTTGACGTGTGCCGACTCGGGCGCGTCGTCGAGTTCTTCGTTGTCACTGAGGCGGCGGCCAATGATGTTGTCCTGGTCGGCCTGGGGCAGCGACTTGAAGTACGCCAGGTCGTGCTTCCACAGCTGAAACGCAGCAAAGCTGGAACCATCGGCAGCGATCGCTGCCTGCACCGCATCCTCGTCCACCGGGTTCTCAGTGCCGTCTTCGTAGCCGGTCAGGTCCAGCCCACCCCGGTGCAGAAACCCGTCAACGCTGTCGGCCAGGCGCAGGGCCGGCGCCAACGCCTGCTCCAGTGCCTGGGCCCGCAGCAGCAGGTCGCCCCGCTCATTGCCACGCAGCCACAGCCACAACGCATGCTGGGTGCTGGGGTTCTCTACCGCCGCATCCAGCAGCGGGAAAGGACGCAGGCCAGGTACTTCACGCCCCAGGGCTTTGGCCATGGGCGCGCCTACGCCCAGAATCACCTGCACGCCATCGACCTGCGGTAGCAAGGCATCGAGGGCGGCAGGCAACGCCTCGGGCGATTGCAGGGTGAAGAACAGGTGGCGGGCGTGGGCCGGCACCGGGGTGGCAAGCAGACCTTGCTGGAACGGCATGACAGGCTAATCCTCGAAAAAGGCGGCATGCTACTGCGCCTGCGGGCTTGCTGCAACGCGCCATACAGCACCGATGAGGGATGTCTCTGGTAACAAATGGTTACCAAGAGCTGGCTCTTTGCAATTACCTATCCACCCCGACCCACCTAGACTGCTTCGGATCCTTCGTCCGAGAGACTACCGATGACCGCCTCGCCCCTGCTCACCGCCGTTCTGCCCCTGGCCCTGGGCATCATCATGCTGGGCCTTGGCCTGTCGTTGACCTTGGCCGACTTCGCACGGGTAGTGAAATACCCCAAGCCCGTGGTGGTGGGCCTGGCCTGCCAGATTCTGCTGTTACCGCTGGTGTGCTTCCTGATCGCCAACGGTTTTGGCCTGGAGTCGGCGCTGGCGGTGGGGTTGATGTTGCTGGCCGCTTCGCCGGGCGGCACCACGGCGAACCTGTTCAGCCACCTGGCACATGGCGATGTGGCGTTGAATATCACCCTCACAGCGGTCAACTCATTGATCGCGATTCTCACCATGCCGCTGCTGGTCAACCTGTCGTTGAGCTGGTTCATGGCGTCGGACCAGGCCATACCGCTGCAGTTCGCCAAGGTCATGCAGGTGTTCGCCATTGTTCTGCTGCCGGTGGCGCTGGGTATGCTGATTCGCCGCTTTGCCCCCGCGTTTGCCGCGCGCATGCAAAAGCCGATGAAGCTGGTGGCGGCATTGTTTCTGGCATTCACCATTGTCCTGGCGCTGGCCAAGGACTGGCAGACGGTGGTCGAGTACGCACCGGTCGTGGGCCTGGCGGCGCTGCTGTTCAACATCTTGAGCCTGGCGGTGGGCTACTGGGTGCCGCGCCTGCTCAACATCCCCAAGCGCCAGGCCATCGCCATCGGCATGGAAATCGGCATACACAATGGCACGTTGGCCATTGCCCTGGCCCTGAGCCCGTCGCTGCTGAACAACCCGACCATGGCAGTGCCGGCAGCACTGTACAGCCTGATCATGTTCTTCACCGCCGCCGGTTTCGGCTGGTGGGTGAGCCGAGGGCACGCCGTGGCGCAGCCTGAACGCGGCACCGCCGGGTAACGGCCAGGCAGTCAGCGCCGGTTGCGCTTGCCCCGCAGTTGCTGTTTCAACACCTTCAACGGCGGCGCGTAGAAGAAACCGAACGACACCCCTCCGGTGCGCCCCTTCACTGCATGGTGCAGCCGGTGCGCCCGGTACAGGCGTTTGAGGTAGCGGTTGACCGGCCGTGGCCGGCGCGGCCAGTGCCGATGAAAGAAACCATCATGGGCCAGTACATAAAGTACGCCATAGCCCGCCACGCCACCGCCCACCCACTGCAGCGGCGCATGGCCGCCCTTGCCCAGGGCGATCAGGGCGGCGGCTATCAGCGCCAGGGCCAGCAGGTAGAGGTCATTGGTTTCGAGCATGCCCAGCTGTGGCTCATGGTGCGAGCGGTGCAAGCACCAGCCCCAGCCATGCATGATGTACTTGTGGGCCAGCGTGCCTACGCCCTCCATGGCCAACAGGGTGCCGAACAGCACGGTCAGATTGAGCAGCATGGAACGGTCCGGGTGATCGCATAGGGTGGCGCAAGGTTACCGGCTGATGGTTTTTTTTTCCACGTGGCAGGCGCCGCCGCAGGGCATGTGCCGATTAAGCCATTGTCATCTTTGCACCCTTGACCGGCTTTGCCGCGGGGCGTATGGTCCGCGTCGCAATTTAGCCATCCCAACAGGAGACCCGCTTTGGACAGTAGCCCCAGTCGCTTGCGACAGGCCCGCGTGGCGCGCTAGCCCGGCAGTGTCCTGCACTGTCTGGCCAGCCTGGCAAGACGGTGGTTTCGTGTAACCCCCGCTTCACCTCCCTCCCCCGTGGTCCTGCGCATCTTTCTGGTTTTTCAACCGCGCCCAGTGAAGGCGCTCATGCGGGCCTGTGCCCGTGGAAGAGGTGAGCTATGGATTGGAACGTTTTTCTGCTGCGCGTCAGTGTCGCGTTGCTGCTAGGGGCGCTGATCGGCGCCGAACGCCAGTTGCGCCAGCGCCTGACCGGGCTGCGCACCAATGCACTGGTCAGTACCGGGGCCTGCCTGTTCGTGCTGATGACCCAGGCAGTGCCCGGCATGGCCGCTGCCGATGCCTCACGCGTTGCCGCTTATGTGGTCTCGGGCATTGGTTTTCTCGGCGGCGGGGTGATCATGCGCGACGGCTTCAATGTGCGCGGCCTGAATACCGCCGCCACCCTGTGGTGCACGGCAGCGGTCGGTGTCTTGTGCAGCCTGGGGCTGTTGCTGGAGGCCGCGCTGGGTAGCCTGGTGGTGCTGTGCGCGAATATCCTGCTGCGCGACATCGCCCAACGCCTTGACCGCCAGGGCGTGGTGCCCGCCAGCGAGCACGAACAGCATTTCGAAGTGCGCATCGTATGCCGCGCCGAGGACGAGATCCAGGTGCGCAGCCTGATGCTGCACAGCCTGGCCGAACCGCAGCTACGCCTGCAGTCGCTGCAAAGTGCCGACCTGGACAACCCGGCCAGGCTTGAGGTGCGTGCAGAGCTGTTGGGCACCGCACAGGCACCGGCGCAGTTGGAGCGCCTGGTCAGCCGGGTCAGCCTGGAAAAGGGCGTGAGTTCGGTGCGTTGGCAACTTCAGCAACAGGTGCTGGCCGTGGATTGAGCGCCACCGGGTTCGCTGCCGGTGATGAAAAAGATTAAACCTTTGCCCTGCCCCGCCCCTCAACCGTACGCGACACTGAGGTCGCGCCAAGGTTTAAGGAGTGAAGCATGAGCAGTCTTTTCATCAAGCGTGTCGGGTTATCGATGGTGCTGGGTCTGGTATCGGCCCACACGCTGGCAGCCAGCTCCAATGATTTCGTCGATGCAGCGGTCGAATCCGGCATCGCCGAAGTGGTTACCGGCAACCTGGCCCAGGAAAAAAGCCAGAACGCAGAGATCAAGACCTTCGCCCAGCAAATGGTCACCGACCATACCCAGGCCAATCAGAAGCTCGGCGACATCGCCCGTAAACTGGATATTTCGGTACCCGACGACGCGGCGATGACCGACAAGGTCAAGAAGATGATCCTGGAATGGCGTGACGAGTCGTTCGACAAGTCTTACCTCAACAACCAGGTCGATGCGCACGAGAAAGCGGTCGAGCTGTTCAAGAAAGAAGCTGCGTCCTCCGACAAGGCTGAGCTGAAGGCCTTCGCCAGCGAAACCCTGCCCAAGCTGGAACAGCACCTGGAGCACGCCAAGGCACTGCAGGCCAAACACGCTAAGTGAACGTGAGGTTCGACATGAGTAACGATGCACTGAAAAGCGAAGTACTCACCCGTCTGCTGCATGCTCATCCGCAGGGGCTGGGCAAGGAAGTGCTGGACAACTATCGTGGCGAGAAGGCCGTTGCAGGCATGCTCAAGACCCTGCAGGACGACGGCCTGATTCATGATGGCAGCGTGGTGGTCAGCAGTGACCACCAAATCAGCGTCCAGTACCCCATCAAGCTGTCGGCGGCCGGTGTAGACGCCGCCAGGCGGGCCGAGGGCTAAGCGCTGGCAAACCGGGGATTTGCGCCGCCTGGCGTCACAGGCCGGGCAAATCCCTCGGTAAACCCGCCAGCCCATTTCGCTCAGCTGGCGGGCATTCCCTATTTCTTCTCCACATCCCTGGGTGGTTTGGCGGGGCCCTGCGGGTCAACCTGCGGATCGTCGAGGTCCGGCGAATCCGGGTCGAAACCCAGGTCACTCTGCTTGTCCGCCTGCTCCGAGGAGTGCGGCCCCTGTTTGTGCGGTGGTTGTTTATCAGGCATGACGCTATCTCCTTGAGGTGTTTAGGGAAGAAAGCGCTGCCACGAAAAAGTTTGATTAACCTGTTGCTTCGGCCATCCGCGCCCGGCACTGCGCCAACGCCTCGTCACGCTCGCGCAGTTGTTCCTCGAAGTGTTTCAGCTGCCGCGCTTGCTCGGTACACAGCTCGCGCCGCTGCTCCAGGCTCTGTGCCTGGGTCTCCAGTTGCCGGCGCATTTCCTCACTGGCGCCCTGCGCCTGCGCCAGGATCGTGCGCAAACCCTGGATCTGCGCATCACGTTGCTCCAGCAATTCCCCCTGCGCCCGGCATTCGCTGGCCACTTGGCGGTGCTCACCGAGCAAACGCTCGTTATCGCGGTGCAGGCGGGTCAGTTCGTCCTGCTTGACGATCATGCCCTGCTGCAATTGGCGCACTTCCACCTGCAACTGCTGCAATTGCGCCTCGTGCCGGCGTTGTTCCTGCTCGCGCTGCTCACGGCTGGCGCTGCGGTAATGCTCAAGGGCGTCGCGGGCATGGCGGTGCTTGTCTTCCAGTGACTGGATCTGCTCGTCCTTGTCTGCCAGGCGCAGCTGCAGTTCGCCCAGCGACTGGTTGAGGCTCGCACTGCGTAGCTGTTCGGCCTGCAACGTGCTTTGCGTGGACAGCAGCCGCTCGGACTCGGCGGCCAGTGCTGCGGCATCGATCTGGTGCTGCTGATGCGCTGCGGCCAGGGCTTGCTGCGCGCTTTCGAGCTGCGCCTGCAGCTGTTCACGCTGCTGGGTAAACGTGCTTTCGGCCTGCTCGATGGTCAGATCGGCCTCGTCCTGCAACTGGGTCGCCAATTGCCCAACCATGCGGGCCAGCACCTCACTCAATGCAACGCCACCTTCCGCGGCAACCGGCTGCTGGCCATTCAGCTCCTTGAGGTAGCGGTGAATGGTGGTCTTCGAGCCGGTATTGCCCAGCTCGATACGAATGGCATCGATGCTGGGGTTTTCGCCCCGGGCGATCAGCGCCTGGCGTGCCTGCTGCACCACCACCTTGTTTATGCCGCCCCGGGCCATGAGTGCTCCTACGATTTCGTACCGTGTTATGTAGCATGTAATTACGTACTGATTATGCCAATGATTGCCTTCGTCAGCAAAGGTTTTCTCAGATGGAATAATCACGGCTTATCGCATGTGAGGGGTAAATTTGTGCGTTTGGTAGTGCTGGCAGCGGTACGAGGCTCTGCAACCACCCGCCTTGTGTCCCAGGCGCTTTGCCGCCACCATGAACGTCCGGTTCCTGCCCCTGCGAAAAAGCACCCGAAACACATGACCCTGGATAACTACAAGGCAATTGCCGACAGCATCGCGCTGTTGCTGTACCCGCACGCGGAAGTCATCGTCCACGACCTGCGCAGCCAGACAGTGGTGCACATCGCCAACAACTTCTCCCAACGCACCTTGGGTGACGACTCGGCGATCGATCATGAACTGGGCGACTTGCTCCAGGGCACGAACCTTGGCCCTTACGAGAAACTCAACTGGAACGGCCAGAAGGTCCGTTCGATCAGCACCGTGTTGCGCAATGCCCAGGGCGCAGCCGAGCACCTGATGTGCATCAACCTGAATGTGTCGGTACTGGAGCAGGCTCGTGTTGCGCTGGATGCGTTCTTCCAGATGAGCCGTGTGGTGCCGCAACCGGACGCGTTGTTCCGCAACGACTGGCAGGAACGCATCAACACCTTCCTGCATGGCTGGCTGCAGGCGCGCAACCTGTCACTGCAAACGTTGCGCATGAAGGACAAGCGCAGCCTGGTGCAGGCGCTGCATGCCGAGGGCGCGTTTCAAGGCCGCAGTGGCGTGGACTACGTGGCCAGCGTACTGAGCATGGGGCGCGCGACCGTGTACAAGTACCTGAAAGAGCTCAAGGCCCTTTAAACCCACTATCGCTGGCTTGCCGGGATGAGCACGGCGACGCATGTGCACGCCTGCTTGTCTCGAATAGAATAAAAGTCTACGGTAGACGGATATTCCATATCTATGCAGGTTTACAGCATGGCAGCCACTCCCGCTCTTGCGCCCATTATCGATGCCACTCAGTTGGATGGGCTTTTTCGGTCCATAAAGGATGCCCATGCGGCACTGCGCCCTGCCGTCAGTGTGACGCCGCTGACCCGCAGCGCCCGCCTCTCGGAGCAGACCGGTTGCGATGTGCTGCTTAAATGCGAACATCTGCAGCACACCGGTTCGTTCAAGTTTCGCGGCGCCAGCAACAAGATCCGCCTGCTGCCAACCGAACAGCGGGCTGCCGGGGTGATCGCCGCGTCTTCGGGCAACCACGGGCAGGCCTTGGCAATGGCCGGCAACGCCGCTGGGGTGCCGGTGACGGTGTACAGCGCCGCTTCAGCGTCGGCCTACAAGCTGGCAGCGATGCGTGCCTTGGGCGCCGAAGTCATCTGCCTGCCCAGCGACCCATTGGGTGCAGAACTGGAGGCCGCCAGGCAAGCGCGGCTGCAGGGTGTGCCGTTCGTGTCGCCGTACAACGACCTGCAGGTCATCGCAGGCCAAGGCACCCTCGCAATGGAGTTGTTCGAGCAGGCACCCGACCTGGACGCGGTATTCGTCGCGGTGGGCGGCGGCGGGCTGATTGCCGGTATCGGCGCCGCCCTGCGCGTGCTCAAGCCGGGCACCGAGATCATTGGTTGCTGGCCCGAAAATGACCCCGCACTGGCGCGCTCGCTACAGGCGGGTGAGATCATCGAAGTGCAGGCGCGCGAAACCCTTTCCGACGGCACCGCCGGTGGCATCGAGCCAGGTGCTGTCAGCTTCCCGCTGTGCCAGGCACTGGTCACCGGGACGGTGCTGGTCAGCGAGGACGAAATCCGTGCAGCCATGCGCGACATCGCCCGCCACGAGCGCTGGATCATCGAAGGCGCTGCGGCAGTTGCCGTCGCCGGCATGCAGAAACTGGCCAGGCAGTACCAAGGCAAGCGGGTTGCGGTGGTCCTGTGTGGCCGCAACATTGTCCTGGACAAGTTTCTCGAAGCGGTCGGGTGACAGCTGACGCCAGGGCCCGGCATAGCGCCGGGCCCCAACCTCAACCGCTCAGAGCAGGCGCTGCACCTGGGCTGGCGTACGCTGCATCAGCACCTTGCCATGGCGCACCGAGACCAGCGCATGCCCCTGGCTGCGCACCATCTCGTAGTCATCGGGTGCCGACAGCAGCAACAGGTTGGCTGGGCGCCCCACCTCGATGCCATAGTGCTCCCCAAGGTTCAGGGTGCGGGCGCTGTTGTCCGTGATCAGGTCCAGGCAACGCTGCAAGTCTTCGTAGCCGAGCATGTGGCAGATGTGCAGCCCGGCTTCGAGAATGCGCAGGATGTTGCCGTTGCCCAGGGGGTACCACGGGTCCACGATGGAGTCCTGGCCAAAGCACACGTTCATGCCGGCGCGGTCGATTTCGGCTACCCGGGTAACCCCCCGGCGCTTGGGGTAGTTGTCGAAGCGCCCTTGCAAGTGGATGCTTTCGGTTGGGCAGGACACGAAGTTGATGCCCGACAGCTTCAACAGGCGGAACAGCTTGTAGCAGTAAGCGTTGTCATACGAACCCATCGCCACGGTATGGCTGGCGGTGACCCGGGCGCCCATGCCACGCACCCGGGCTTCCTCGGCCAGAACTTCAAGAAAACGTGACTGCGGGTCGTCGGTTTCGTCACAGTGCACGTCTACCAGGCAGCCACTGCGCTCGGCCAGGTCCATCAGGAATTTTATCGACGACACGCCCTGGTCGCGGGTGTTCTCGAAATGCGGAATGCCCCCGACCACGTCGGCACCAATGGCCACCGCTTCGGTCATCAATGCCCTGCCGTTGGCATACGACTCGATGCCCTCCTGCGGAAACGCAACGATCTGCAGGTCGACCAGCCCGCGGACTTCGTCGCGTACCTCGACCATGGCCTTGAGCGCGGTAAGCGTCGGGTCGGTGACATCGACATGCGTGCGCACATGCTGGATACCGTGGTCCACCAGCATGCCAATGGTTTTCTTCGCGCGGGCCTTGATGTCATCGTGGGTGGTGAACTGCTTGCGCTCGGCCCAGCACTCGATGCCCTCGAACAGCGTACCGCTCATGTTCCACCTCGGCTCACCGGCCGTCAGGGTGGCGTCAAGGTGGATGTGCGGCTCGACAAAGGGCGCTACCACCAAGTTCTGTGCAGCGTCCAGGTCGCCGGGCGCCTGCGCCACTGCATTGGCCTGCGGCACGATTGCGCTGATGCGCTCGCCAGCAAGTTCAATGCGGAACAAGCCGGGTTTGCCGCGCAGCCGGGCGTTGATGATGTTCATGCGGTTACTCCTTGCCGTGGGCTTCGCTCATGCGCCATACCAACATGGCGACCGAAGCATTCATGCGAAAAAGCGGGTCGTCGATCGACTGCCCGCTCAGTTGTTCGATGCGCTGTATGCGCTGATTGACAGTGTTACGGTGCAGGCCCAGGCGCTGGGCGGCTTTGAGGCTGTTGCCATTTTCCATGAGCAAGGCGTCGAGGGTGTGGACCAATGCAGTGGCCTGCTTACGCCCTGGTGCCAGCAGCGGGCCAAGGGTACGGCTGACGAAATCGTCGATCAGCGAGCGGTCGACGATGCCCTGTAGCAAACGCAACACGCCCAGCTCACTGAAATTGCAGTAACCACTGGCCGGGCGCAGGTGCCGAGCCACATCCAGTGCCTGGCGCGCTTCATTCAAGGCCTGGCGGTAGTCTGCACAGTCTTCGGCAAGGCTGGAAAGCCCCATGTACAGGCTCAACTCGCCGGCTACCCCTTGTAATTGCCGGTACAGCGCGGCCAAACGTTCCGGCAGGTCTTGCGTGTCGGCCAGCAACACGACGAACAGGTCACCGGGCAGGTGCGCCGTGACGCTGCCCGGCTGCTGCCGGCACCAGGCTTCCAGTTGGTCCTCCAGGGCCTGGCGGGTGTGCTGCCAGCGCCGCTCGCCGAGCGTCAGCCCCAACCGCTGGAACAGCTCATCGACCCCGGCCAGCCGCAAGGCCAGTAGCCGGCGCGGTTCATCCAGCGCCAATTGCAGGTGCGCAGCGCGCTGCCGGGCAATCGCCAGGCTTGGGTAATCGCCACTGAGCAGTTGGCCGAGGATGTCGTTGCGCGAGCGGCGAACCTGGGTCATCTGCACCAGCGCAGTACCGATCAAGTGGGTGACCACCACCATTTTCAGGGCGTAAGGCTGTTCGATCAGTGGCAAACCCAGCTGCTCGGCACGGGCAATCACTGCAGGCGCAATGTGCTGGATGAAACTGCCGCCGGTGAGGATTACCAGCCCGGCAATGCCGACGGCGTCACCGTCTTCGACCAGCGCAAGCAGGTTGGCCTCACCCCGTGGGTGGTTGATGCCGGTGACGAACACCAGCTCGCCGCCCATCACCCATTCGGCGATACCTTCGTTTTCTGCCACATAAGGCCAGCGTACCCGCCGTTGCAGGTTGCGCGCCCCGGCGCGCACGCTCATCTCGTGCAGGCCGGGCAGCTGCAGGATTTCTTCCAGCGCCAGGCTCACGGTTCGACGCCCGCCTGGGCCGCTGCGCGGCGCCCACCCAGCTCGAGCACGACGATGTAGCACAGCGCCGAGGCGCCGATACCCACCAGCGGTGCCACCCACGGCGAAGCGTAGGCCAGTACGGCGCCAACGGCGTAGGCCAACAGCCCGACCAGGTTGTAACGGGGCAGCGTTGCAGTGCCCAGCGCCGGGTATTTACCACGGTGGCGGTACCAGAAATCGGCCATGATCACGCCACCCACCGGCGGAATGATCGAACCCAGCAGCACCAGGAACGGGATCAGCATCTCGTACATGCCACCCATGGCCAGCACGATACCCACAGCGGCCGCCAACAGGGTCGCCGTGCGCCGCCGTTCGCTGCGCAGCAGGTGGCACGCGGCAGCCGAAACGTTGTAGATGGTCGGCCCCTGGATGGTCCACAGGTTCAGGCACAGCATGACCACTGCGGCAAAGGACAAGCCCTGCAGCATCATCACTTCGACGATATCGGCCTGCTGGTAGACCATGGCGCACCAGGCGCCTGCCACCACCATCAGGCCGTTGCCCAGCAGGAACGCGACCACACTGGCGCCCACCGCTACCCGCCCGCTGCGCGACAGGCGTGTCCAGTTGGTCGCCTGGGTCGCGCCGCTGGCAAAGGTACCGAACACCATGGTCACTGCCGCCGAAAACGTCATGGTCTCATGCGGTACCACCGCCGCCAGGCCGGCGAACCCACCGGCATCGCGGGTGGCGATGTACATCGACACCAACAGCAGCACGAACATCAGTGGCACCGAAACCCGGGCCAGCACATCCAGCCCCTTGAAACCGAGGATGGCGGTGATGCTGAAGCCCAGGCCGAACAGCACCATCAACGGCAGGCTGAAACCCTCTGCCAGGCCAAGCAGCTTGACCAGCACGATCGCCACCGTGGCGGTGCCCCAGGCGTACCAGCCCAGTTCGGCGAAGCCCAGCAGGAAGTCGGACAGCCGGCTGCCTGCCTCCCCGAAACAGAAACGCCCCATCAACACCGTGTTCAGGCCGCTACGCGAGGCAATGAAGGCCAACGCGGCGGCATACAGCGCAAGCAAGCTGTTACCGAGAGTGGCGACCCACAGCATGTCGGCGAAACTGAACGCCATGCCCAGTTTGCCGCCGGCAAACATGGTGCCGGTGAAGAAGGTGAAACTGAACAGGACCATGGTGATCGGCAGCAGGCCCTTGCGGGCTGATGGCGGCGCTTCGCTGAGTGGAAATTCGCTGGGTGAGCTCATTGCACGGGGCTCCAGGTTGTAGTTGGGAGCAGCTGGAGCAAGATGCGGGCCGCTTTTTGCGGCCGCCAAACAGCGAAAAAAACCGGGCATGCAGCCCATTGGTGCATGTGCACAGTGACCAGTAAAGCCGGGTTTTAGCCCGGTGAAAGTGTGCGGCTCGACTTCTTTTGAGGCATTCATGCACCAAAGCGGTTCCGGGCTGAGTAGTAACCACCCAGCCCGACACCGCACGCAACGTTATGCCGCCCCGTCCAGCCCCATCTGCCAGAAATCCGCTTCCAGGCTGGAGGCCTGGGCGAAAATGGCTGCCAGTTCGGCAAAACGCTGCTCGGTCATGCTGCGTGCTGCCAGTTCGTCGAGGTGCCGGCGAGCTGCGGCAGCCACGCCCTGGTAGGCTGCACCCGCGTACTCGCCAATCCACTCGCGGTACGGGTGGCCGCTCAAGTCGCCAATCTGCTCGGCCAGGGCGCGGCCGATTTCGGCATAGCCGACCACGCAGGGGGCCAGTGCCACCTGCAGCTCCAGCAGGTCCCCGGCAGCGCCGCAGTCCAGCACGTAACGGGTATAGGCCACGGTGGCCTGATGCTCTGGCGCCGCTTCGATGTCGGCCTGGCTCAACCCCCAGCGCGCGCACAGCCGCAGGTGCAGCTCGGTTTCATCGAGAATGGCCGCCAGCGTGGTCTGTGCGGCACGAATGTCCGCCGGGCGTCGGCTTTTGTAGGCAGCCAGCGCCCAGGCCCGGGCAAACTGGACCAGGAACAGGTAGTCCTGCACCAGGTAGGTACGAAACGCTTGCTCGCTCAACGTGCCCGCACCCATCTGCTGCACGAAGTCGTGCGTGACATAGCGGGCCCAGGGGCGGTTGGCGGCGGTTTTCAGACGCTCGAAGATATCCATGCTCACTGGCCCTCCGGGTAGATGGCATCGAAGAAGGCCAGCTCCAGTGCCACGGTGCGCTGGTAGAAGTCACTGGCCAGCGCCGCCGCCTGCGGGCCTACTCGGTCCAGTTCGGCCTGCAGGAAGGCAACGAAGTCCTGGAAGGCCGGGTTGTCATGCAGCGTGATCCATTCGGCATGGACAAAGTTGGCCGGCAAGGGCTTGGGCGCCTTCAACGCCCAGTCCAGGTACAGGCCCTCGGCGACGTTGAGCACCGCCAGC
>NZ_BCBD01000150.1:0-13219 GCF_001320345.1 Pseudomonas sp. NBRC 111127
AGTTTGTAGCCGAGGTTTTGAGCCATCATCAAGCGGATGGACGAGATGTAGAGTTTCCCCAGCGATGCCGCTTCGGAGGCTGATTTCTCCAAGCTCGGAATCATCACCACGAGCAGCCTATCGTTGAGCAATACATCCATCATGTCGATTTCAGGATACTTGTCGCTGAACACATGCGAATAGGTATCCATCATCATGGAGAAGATGCGAGAGAATTGGCCAGTCAAATAGCCATGCTGGTTGAATACTTCGGCATCCCATTTGGAGGGATCGTCCACAAGATCGGGGTTGAAGCCCGGCAGGCCTGTCTCAAAGTAAGCTTTAATCGGAAGATAGGCAGTCTCGGGAATCAATCCCTGTTGACCCTCTTTGTAAAGTTCGACCAGATTCTTGAGCGCGAGATAATGGCGGAAAGTGGCGACAGAAATTTCAATCTCGCCCCTGGCTCGTTTGTAGCAAAGCGTCCTGATCACTGCGTCGACCATGTTGATCGCTTTTTCCTGCCACTTTGCTCCATCGCCACTCGCCGCTGGCAGCAGCGACGCCAGGAGCTGCAGCAAAAAGTCGGCCGCACCATCACCGAACGGATTCAGCGAGTTCGACTGAGCCCTAAAATCTGAGGTCCACTCTTTACCGTTCTCGCGGGCCACCATGCTGTCGAAGGGGTCCATACCCCCCGTCAAATAGTTGAGAATTAGGAAATCGTCTTCACGGCCAAGGCGCCTGGCGAGCGACCATAGGCAAAACGCAAGGTTAGAGTCTGCTTTGCCGTCGGCGTAGCAAGCACCCGACCCCCAGCAAAGAGCGTTGAAGAACAACGCCATGAGAGTTTCACTTTTGCCACTGCCGGTGGTTCCTGGAATCCACATATGCGTACGGCAGTCAGAATTATTGAGCCAAAGTTCTCGACCTTCGTCCTCGCTTCGAGCAATGCCCTCTGCGTTTGGCGTACGCAAGTAACCCAGGTACATAATGCCACCTGCAGCCAGGAGCTTGCGAAACGTTCTAGAGCTCTTGAATAAGCCCCATAATGTTTTTTGCTCGACCAGTTCCTCGTAATAATCAGTTCGATCTTTGCCGCCGATGTCTTTAGGCATCCGCAATGGCATTCGAAATCGCTGATCGTTGAATGACATTACCATCATGCACATGACGAGTATCCACACTGGCCATGCGGCCGGTTGATACACCATCAGCCCAATAAGTGCGAGCATCGCAAGCTTGAAGTTGTTGGGCCGGTGAAGCGAGACCATGAATCGGGTCCAGCCTGACCGGGTGTCCCTGGACAAACGTCCCGCTTGGATCTCGTGTTGAGAATCGATAGCCATTATGGTCTCCTACGCGCTCAAGGAAATGCCAATAGCGCGCTCAAATTGCAAGCTAAGCGCTTTCTTGAAAAGTGCAGCACCGTGGATCCGGGCAATTACGGCTCGACCTCGTTCCGCTGCTTTAACTTGGGATTCCGGAATACTGTTATCTAGGCGATGACATACGAAATCAGTGAGGAACTGGCTGAGGGGCTGTGCCTGGGTCAGCATGTCCTTCCAATAGTCGACACCATGTTCACGAATAATACTGTCCGGATCAGTGCCTTCTGGTAGGAACAAGAATTGCGCATTTGTTCCGTCACGCATTTCTTCTAAAACAACTGCAGATGATCTCAATGCTGCATTACGCCCCGCTTTATCGCCATCGAAGGCGAAGGTCACCGTATCTGCATTCTGAAAAAGCCGGCGCATTTGGGTATTGGTTAGAGCCGTCCCCATGGGAGCCACGGCGCGCGGATCGCCTGCCTGGTGGAGGCTGATAACATCAAAAAAACCTTCAACCACTACTGCATGCTTGCTGGCTCGAATAAATTGCCGAGCAATGTGGAAGGCATATAGCTCCTCACCCTTACGAAACAGCTTTGTCTCAGGAGAGTTAATATATTTCGGCGTTCTGTCTGGTTTCTCGACCACGGACCGCCCTGCAAACCCAATAAGCGCGCTTGCCTGGTTGTAAATAGGGATCATGATCCGGCTACGGAATCTGTCGAATAGCCGGCCATCCTCAGCCTCACAGACAAGGCCGCAGTCAATAAGGGTTTGTCGTTCGTGCCGTTTAAGCAGAAGATCCGCAATTCCCGTACCGACGGTTCCCAGCCCATATTTTTCGATTGTCTCGGGCGTCAGAGCGCGTTGCTGGGTCAGATAACCAAACGATTTCACATTCCTCTGAATCCCCCCCATGTAGAGCGCCAGGGCGTCTTTGAGGGCACGATACATGGCTGCCATTTCAGCATTCCGGGCTTGGTCATCCGGAGTAGCCTGGCTCGTCTCGGGAAGTTGGATTCCCGAAAACTCGGCAACCGCTGCAACGGCATCAGGGAAGGGGAGGTGGTGGTGATCCATCATCCACGTGATCGCGTCACCCTTAGCTGAACATCCGTAGCAGCGGTAGAAATTCCGCTCTGGGGAAACACTAAACGACGGCGTCTTTTCCTTGTGGAACGGACAGCAGGCACTGAAATTCTTACCGGATTTCTTCAGTGTGATGTCACGCGAGATCAACCCAACCAAATCCGCGTCTTTACGGACTCGATCGAGAAACTCGTCACTGTATCTAACGTACTTCCCCATGAGCGATTCCTACTGAGCCTGGGTCTGTTCCAGCCACTGGGCAATAGCTGCCGCCTGGTTGGGTAGAGTAAGCGGCGTCTGAGCGCCCTGTTGGTTGATCACAGTTGGGGTACCCAAGAACTGCAGTTTCCGGAAGACCTGGTCGTTTGCCCTCACATGGGTAAGGCCCTCTTCGCATACTGGCCCTTCAACCGGACGCCCCTTTGCAATGGCCTTCCACATTGATGCGCGCTGCTCGACCGGGGCGCAAAGCATCTGCGCGATTGGCTTGGCTGAGCCTTCGCCACCGATCACCGATACTGGGAAGATTTCAACGGTATGATCCGCGGCGAGTTGTTCGAGCTCAGGCTCGAATTTCTGGCAGTGGGGGCATGACGGATCGGAGAAGATGTAGACAGTCCCTTTTGCCCCTTCGGAGAGCTTCACCGAGTACTTGCCCGTGGCTACCCCGGCTTTGATCGCCTCCCTGACGACTTTCGGGTCTGCCGGCTTGGGCAGCCCTGGGATGTTGGCGAGGTCAGGAGCGGGCTGTTGCAATGGCTGTGTGCGCTGGGGTGTGAAAACCGGCGCAGGGGGTTGAGTGCCGATGCCAGGATCGTACTGGGCCTCGGTTGGAGCCTGCAGGCCAGTCAGCTTGGCCGCAAACATATTCAGCCCGAGAGCAAAGATCACTGCGAAAGCTGGGATGATTCCCCATTTCACAATGCCCTTGGCCCGGGAGGACCAGCGCCGGCGCAGCCCATGCGAGACGATCGCTGCCTGGAGCGCCTCAAAGGCGTCTGAGGCCAGTTGTTCGGTGCCAAAGGACTCGAGAACGACCTGCTCCAGTTTCCCACCGAAAGCACTCGTCACGAGGAGCTGCTTACCCTCTCGCTTCAGCGACAGGCCGCGCTCCAGCGGCAACAACGAGACGCTCCGTTCTTCACCCGTCGAGCCGAAATGAATGTGGAGAGTGTTATCGTATTGACGGATCTTGTCTCGGTTTTTCATTGGCTATCTCCTGTGTTCGGGTCGACGAGACCAAGCTTGGCCAAGTACTTTTCAACCCCGTCGATTGCATCTTCGATAAATGGCTCGGTTAGCCTATAACCTGTGTCATCGGCAAAACTTTCCCAGTGGGTTTGCGTATAGACTGCTCCAGCTTCCATAAGCGGAGCTTTACGCTTTCCTAAATTGAGGGCGTAGAACAAAGGACGATCCATACCTTTCAGCCAACGAAACTGTGACGAAGGCAGTTTTCCCAAGTTACTCGCTTGTTCGTGCATGGCATACAGCATCGTTCTGGGATAGGGGTGTTTATTCAGCCAGGCTTGAGCCTCTGGGTGCGCGGCGTATTTCTTGAAGGCATCTTCGGCCAAGCTCAAGTCGGGATAGCCTTTTTTCCCTTCATGAGTGTTGTGGTGACAAGAACGATTGAGAGCATCCAGCAACTCCTGGGCTTTCTTCATATCGCGTCCATCCGATAACAGCCGGGCACCAAAGACGGCGAACAGTGCCCGCTCAGTAACGCTCAGCTCATTCAGGCTTTTGATCGGACTGCCCAAGTCCTTCACCAACAGCTCCCGACAACGCTCGCGATCAAGCCTACGGTTGACAATGAGGCCATGTTGCAAAGCCCACTCTTCTGGGTGGATCGCACTTCTGTGCTCAGGAGGGTCATCATTCAAAAGCAGTGTATGCGGATCACCGTAATACAATGACGGAATGATTGCCGGCGAATGGTTAGACATGACCCATGGGAGTGTTTCTACAGTGATAACCCGGCGGGTTTTGTTGGCTGAATGGCGATGCGCCGCGCGGAATCCACGCAGTGCCAACAAGATAGGGGCGAAAATGAAAAAGTAGCCGGAAATATTGAGTAGGCGTAGCAAGTCGGCGAATTTTACTTGCGAGGGGTTCATCGCAAGTTGGGCCGCTTCGTATCGCCATTGGCGAATCTGATCTGGCATAAATGACCAGTCGAACACGCCCAATTGGTACCAAGCCCATTTCAAACCCCAATAGCTAATGGTGCCATGCCAACGGTGCCAACACATCCAGCCGAATACCACAGGAACTGCGATCATGAGCAGCCACACTGCCCACATGCCGTCCGATTCGACTTGGTTATTGCGCGCCATAGTGCCTCCTAGAATCGCAATGAGTTGTTATATACGCGCTGTATATAGGGGTATTTGAATTTGGGAGTTCTTGAGTGGTAATGGCCTACGCCATCCCAGAAGCTCCCGCCGGCTTGGTTGATCTCATACCGAAGGATGTAAGCGCCGGCCCTAGCCGCCCAGCAGAAATCACTTGTGATGAGCTCAGGGGCTACGCCGAACTCGCTTTGCAGACGGTTTGCCCAAGCCGTGTTGATTTGAAAAGGTCCGTGATCGACCGTCCCGTTCTTATTAAGGCTCTTCAATGGTTCGCCGCTGCCGCTTTCGGTCAGCCATACAGCGATTAGGCCGCGCAATGGCAGGCTGTAATCCCGGGCGGCCTGCACCATGCAGGCAGGCACCAGGTCTTGGGCGACATCAGGCGGTGGTGCAGGAATTGGAACCATTAGGCAATCCTTCCGTAATGACCCGTGATGGTTTATGCTTTTCCGTATGGTAGCTATTCTACGGAATCAAGGCAAGGCAAACCACACCGGTCGCTGGGTAGCTCCAAGCGGCTCCAGGCTCAAGGGTAAGGAGGGTTGATGGAAAAAATTCTTTGGATAGCTGAGAAAGAATCCCAGCTGTCCCAGGGTGTATTCCCTGTGCTCAATGGACACACTTCTGACCGTGGGGCAGGCTGGACAAAACACGGTAATGACTGGTGCGTCTGGCTGGATGGGCATGCCTTTCAGCAGGCGACGCCTGATGACTATCTGCCTGACGATCTGCCTAAAACAGGCAAGGGTCGGAAAATTTGGCGGATGGAGGACCTGCCGATTATCCCATCAGAACAAAACTGGAAAATTCTGCCTGATCCTCGCAAACGGCCCCGGCTCAGCAAGCTAAAGGAGCTTTTGGCCTGGTGTGACGTTGTGTACCACCTCGGCGATCCCGACAGCGAGGGACAAAGCCTGGTGGATGAGGCGCTTGAGTACTTCCGCTGCCGCAAGCCTGTTAAACGGGTTTTGATCAACGACTACAACCCCAGCAAGGTCCGCGAGGCACTCGCTAACATGCGTGACAACTCGGATCCGCTGTTCAGGGGATGGCGGTTGTGGGGGCTTGCTCGGAGCCGTTACGACTGGCTCTTGGGCATGAACGGTACGCGGGCGATGACCCTTCGGGGGCGCGACATGGGTCACCAAGGGCTGTTGCCCGTTGGTAGCGTGCAGAGCCCTTTGCTCTACGTAGTCCGTGAGCGCGACCGCGCGATCGAGTCTTTCAAACCTGTCCCTTATCAAGACATCACCGCCGTATTCACGACCAGCGCCGGGATTGAGATTCGCGGCCGCTGGTTGCCACAAGAAGACCAGACTGGCCTGGATGAATCCGGTCGGCTGGTAGACGAGGAAGTTGCGAAACAGCTTGTTGCTCGCCTGCAGGAAGGCGTGCCCGGGGAAGCCTCGATCATCGAGCACTCGATCACTGACAAGAAGAAAAAACCTCCACTTCCCTTGTCCATGAATGAACTGCAAATGGAAGGTTTCAGCCGCTTCGGCTACACCGGTGACGAGGTGATGGAGGCTGCTCAAAAGCTCTACGACACCTACAAGGTCATGACATATCCTCGCACCGATGTGCGCTTCCTTTCTGAAGCTCATCATGCCGAAGCCCCCGGCGTGATCGCTGGCATCATGCAGCTGCGGCCAGATCTGCTGGCTATTGCTCGTGAGCTGGACCCTGAGCGCAAATCAGCAGCCTTTAATGATGCGAAAATGCGTACCCCCACGGGCGAGCCTACCCCGCACCACGGGATCATCCCGTCAACCCCGGAAAATCCAGTCAATTCAGCTGATTGGTCCGAGGCTGAGCGGAACGTGTATGACATGGTGGTCCGAGCTTATCTTGCCCAGTTCGCTGCCGATTACCGGTATCGCTCGATGCTGTTGCGCATTGGCGTTCAAATTGGCGAGGTCTTCGGTGCAACGGGTGTCTGCCCAACCGATCAAGGTTGGAAGGCTGTGTACAAAGAGCCTCCGCCGCTGGACGGTGCGCCTGCCGAGGAAGAAGGGCCAGAGGGTGAACTTCCTGACGTGAAGTCGGGTGATTTGCTGCAGTGGCTGGAAGTGAATGCGACAGGCAAGGTAACCACCGCGCCCCCGCGTTTCGACGACAATATGCTGCTCGATGCGATGAAGAACTTGCATCGGTACGTAGACGATGCGGAGTTGAAAAAGCGGCTCAAAGAAGGGGAGGGGATCGGTACTACAGCCACCCGTGCAGGCATCATCGCCGACATGAAGCGGCGCAGCTTGTTCGTGCCGGCGGGAGGAAAGGGCAAAAAGCTCATGACCAGCCCCGAAGCCAGGAGCCTGATTGACGCGCTACCCATGCGCGTTAAGGATCCCGCGCAAGCCGGTGCTTTCAAACGTTCGCTGGATCAAGTCGCAGACGGGGCCATGAGTCTGAGCGACTTCATGCGCTACGCAGAGGAGTTCGTTCGGGACGTTGTTGCAACTGCCAAGGCCGCCTCTATTACACCTCTCCCGCCCACAGCCGGCGAAGGCGTTCCCTGCCCTAACTGTAAGAGTGCTTTGCAGAACCGGGGCAAGCGAACCGTGTGTTCCAGCTGCGAGTTCGTGCTTTGGCACGAGGTTTCGGGTAAATCACTTACTCCAGGCCAGATCGAGCTGTTGTTGGTGAAAGGTGAAACACCAGTCATCAAAGGGTTCGTGAGCCGTCAAAAGCAGTCGAAGTTTTCCGCGAAGCTGAAGCTGGACACCGCCACAGGTAAAACGACATTCGTATTCGACTCGGCACCGAGCAATGCAGACCGTTCAGCGCCTGCAGTACCGGCGATGTCATCCGGCAAGCTTGAATGCCCGCGCTGCTCAGGTGAGATTGCAGCGGTACCTGGACACTTCCAATGCTCAGCTTGCCAGTTCAAGGTCGGTGCAGTCATCGCCAGTCGGCCGCTGAGTGCCGCGGAAGCGCAAGCGCTGTTCTCGAGCGGAATGACGGAGAAACTCTCGGGCTTTCTCAACCGTGACAAGCGTCCGTTCACCGCTCACCTGAAGCTCAACCGGGATAGCTGGAAAGTGGAATTCGACTTCGGCAAGAAGGCAAGCTGAATGAACACTGAATTCTTGACCGAACACGACAGGCAGCTGTTGGCCCACAAACAGGAATTCCAGGATCTGGTGCTCAAGCATATGCGTGCCCTAAGTGCGCTCGAGTGGATGAGGTTCAGAACCATTGCACGGGACAGATCCGCCTGGGGTGATGCAGCTGCGCGCAACCTCTACAAGCATGGCGATGTGTTGCAAGCATCCTTCAACTTGCCAACGCTGCGCCTGGGCGACCTGCCTAAGTCCTTCTCTGCCGGTGCCACAGTCATAGGCGAGGTCGAGGGTCAGCCCGTGCTCTATTTCGAGGGCACCGGCTATTACGCATGGGCTTTGGCTCCTGAATCTCCAGTTCTAGAAGCGTCAATCACATACCCTGCCTACCCGCCCGGGTGGGCAGAAGGAGAACGTTCATGATCCGTCGCACACTATCGATCCTGCTGCTGATCCTACTGGCCGGTTGCGACCAGGAATCAGGCGCACCGAGGGAACCTGGTGAACATAGGGAAGTGATCCAGGGGATGCACACCCAATTCATCAAAGTCACCGAGGGGAACAACCAATGGTTTGAAATGGCCATTTCGGTTGACGAAAGCAATACGTTCCGCATGCCAGTGTTCTTCGCTGAAGATGGCAAACTGGTTCGTGTCGATGACAAGCAAGCTCGCAAGGTGTTCGATCGGTGGCTTAAAGAACGGGCCAAGGGGATCGCAGCATTCAGCTCAGTTGACGAGCAGGTAGGCTTCAAAGGGCCTTTTCTGGCGCTCGACGTCAAACGGTAGGGATAATCATGTTTAACGCGACCGAAATGAAGGTGGTCCCGGCCTACTTTGCCAAGAGTGATGCTGGCGATCCGGTGCCTTTCATCGTTTCCCTGATGCTGGTGGACGCAGACCACAAACCTGCTTTGCCGCCGGCAGTGGAAGCCTCGATCAACCGCACGGTGGAAATTACAGGTGCCGAGGGTGTGGCATTTGCAAATGTCTATGACACCGATGATCTACGGGCTGTAGCGACCCGCAGCATCAATCGAGCGCGTGGTCTCAAAGACTTGGCCATTGTGCTGTTCAGGTGCCAAAGCGCACCAACTGCAGAACAGCTGATGACGGTGCTGAATGGCTCATACGAGCTGGCCTTGGTCAAAGCCAGCGCCGCGAGGGTCAGCGATGAATAACCGGATCGTGCGATTCCTAGTCGGGGCGCTGAGTCTAATAGTGGGCCTGGCCATGGCGGTCAACTATCACTTCAACGAACTTCGACCCTTGAATGAAGGGTTTCAGTCAGCATTATTTATGATGCTTGGCCTCGCCTTGATCTACAAAGCCTCGAAACCAGCTAAGAAGGACAATGCCATGCCGGCACAGTGGACGGACCAACAGCTTGCGGCCTTTGAGGCAGCGATGGAAACCATAGGCAACATGATCGCCCTCAAAGCCCGTGATATCCACGCCGAGCGCAGCAAGGGCGCTCCGAATCAGGCTTTGATTGATCAGCTTCGGGCCGAGCAAGCTGAGCTCGTGGTTGAGCGGTCTCGACTCCGCATTGACGACTCAGTGGCGGTAGCGCACGCGATCGAGCGCTACGGGCCGATCGTCAAAGCATCGGTTTGAGGGGTAACCTCATGCCATCTCACGAACAGGTCGGACTAACCGTTGCTCAGGCCCAGTCGATAGTGGATCGATTCATGGCTGAATATCGTGGTCACATAGGCGTGACTGCTATCATCAAGGCCACGCAGGAGGAAATTTATGGACCCGACGCCGCAAGAGAAAAAATCGGATATCGAATCGACGCAGCCTACCACCCAGCAAGAGCCCTCTTTACCCTTGCCGCTTCCAATATGGGTGATGAAGGGGCCGTCAAGCGAGCGCTGCGCCACGAGCTCCTCGGGCATTATGGGCTCAACACCTTCAATCCCGAAGAAAAGCGAGAGTTCCTGGATCGCGTTCTTGAAACGCGCGGTGAACCATCACTAGCCCATATATGGGCGTACGTCGACGAGCACTATGCCAAGCTCCCGGACATTCATCGTGCGGAAGAGGTCTTCGCATTTGTCGCCGAGGAGGAGCGTTCGTTCCTCGGTAAAGCGTGGGACCGTACCCGCAGTTCCCTACAAGGCATGTTAAAGGCCGTAGGGCTAACAGACGGTCGGCTTACTATCAGCGAGCTGCGCATCGAAGCTCAGGCAATCGCTGCAGGTATCAAGGAAGGACACCGACAGCAAATGACGTTTCCCAAGGACGACCAGTCGCAATTTCGGCTGTCCCCCGTTGAGCATGATGCCATTTTCGACGACATCGCCATGCTGGCACTCTCCACTACCAAGCCTGTCAATCAACCAACGGCCGTGCTCCTTGGGGGCCAACCTGGTGCAGGTAAGGCCGGGCTCAGCAGTAGAGCGCTGGATGAGTTTGGCGGCAACACCATCAAGGTTGATGCCGATGAGCTGCGCAAGCACCATCCGCAGTACCTGCAGCTTATGCGCGAGAACGATCGTATGGCCGCGGATCGCACTCATCCAGATGCCGGCGCCTGGTCGGTAAAGCTGACCAATTTGGCGATAAAGAATCGCCGAAACTTGCTTATCGATGGCACCATGCGTGACCCCGACAGCCTCGCAAGACTTTGCTCACGCCTTCACTCTGCAGGGTATCGCGTCGAAGCCCGGGTATTGGCCGTGGACCCTCTGGTCAGTCGCATGAGCATTCATATGCGCTACGAGCTTCAGCGCGAGTCCAACGGCTTCGGCCGCTGGTCAAATCGAGACAAGCATGACCAGGCCTACGCAGGTCTGCCGGTAACCGTAGAACGGTTAGAAGCAGACAACCTGGTCGACACGCTGCAGGTATTCAGCCGAAACGGCACGGAACTGTATGCGCGTCGTCTCTCCGAAGGAGACTGCGCACCTGCAGGTGGCCGACAGCGCATCACCCAGGAGCGCGAGCGAGTTTGGACTCCCGAGGAGATCCGGGGCTTCAGTTACAATCTGGAAATGATCGAAGGGAAAATGTTGGTGCGTCGAGCGGCCCCCAGCGAGCATGCCGAGCTGGATGGCATCCGATCGGAATACCGTCACAAGTACCCGACCGACCTTAGCCAGGGTGATTTCTTGAGGCGACCTAAGCCGGGCTACTGATAGTACCCTTTAAAAAACAGCGAGTTAGAGACTCGCATTGTCGCGCTTTCAGTAGTTTGTATAATGACTATTATACAAACTGAGATAGGAGGCGACGGCAATGCCTAGAAAACGGCGGCAGACCCCAGAAAATCAGGGGCAGATGACGTTCGATTTCGCTTTTCAAGAGACGGTAGATACGATCGAGGACCTACAAGCTGGCCTCGATTCCGACGAAGACCAAGGAGACCGCCATTATGATCACCAATCAAACACAGCCCCTGGAAATCTCAGCGCGAGTCCTGAGCCAGCAGACACTCGCATCGATCCGCCAGTCGCCGTCGTTCAGCCTCCAAGGCTGGAAGATTCTCGACCGCTGGGCTCTGAACAATCCAGAACGCCTCAAGTCTCTGGAGCTGCAGGGCGAGCTGCAATTGCTCAGCCGGCTTCTGGATCAGCAAGCCTTGGAACTGACAGCCATCAACAGCCTGCCGGTGGAGAGCAAGCAGGGGCTGACAGAGCACGAGATCCTGGCAATGCTGGAGATCGAAACGGACCTGTAACACCTACTGACTACGCGATCAGCAGCGCGGACGGACTAGGTTCCGGCGGAGCGAAGTCGAAATTCCGCGATAATATCGCTGCCCTACAGCTGCTGCAGGTGCTGCACAAGGAAGGCCGCGGCCCTACTCCCGATGAACAAGCCACACTGGTCAGGTATGTGGGCTGGGGTGGGCTGCCGCAGGCTTTCGATCATCGAAATGATGCTTGGCGAACCGAGTACCAGGAACTGTCCACCTTGCTGGGCCAAGATGAATACGAGAGGGCCAGGCGCTCCACTCAGGACGCGCACTACACTTCAAGCACCGTCATCGCTGGCATTTACGAGGGACTGGAGCGCCTTGGTTTCGAAGGCGGCAAGGTATTGGAGCCAGCTGCCGGCACCGGCAATTTCATCGGCCTGATGCCGGCCCAAATGCGGCGCAACAGCCGCATCACTGCCATCGAGCTTGACCCGCTCACTGCGCAAATCGGCGCCCATCTCTATCCGTCGTCTACCTTCATCAATCGTGGGCTGCAGGATGTGGCTATCCCAAGCGCATACTTCGATGCCTGCGTTGCGAATCCCCCCTTCGGATCGCAATCGCTATATGACCCGCATCACCGCGAATTGGCAGGCTTCTCGATTCACAACTACTTCTTGGCCAAATCGCTCAACACGCTCAAACCCGGTGGTGTGATGGGAGCGGTGGTGAGTCGGTACTTCCTCGATGCCGCCAACAGCAAGGCGCGGGAACATATCGCGGATACGGCTCACTTCCTGGGGGCGATTCGCCTACCCAACACAGCGTTCAAAGAAAATGCGCTAACGGAAGTGACAACTGACATTGTGTTCTTCCAGAAGGCGATGCCAGGTGATAGGCCTGAGCGGCGCTGGGTGGATGTCGGTGAAATACGAGATCGCGAAACCGGTGAGCCGATCACGATCAACCAGTATTTCATCGACAATCCTGCGCAAATGGCCGGCCGCATGGCCCTTACTGGGAAGATGCGCCGCGACGCCGCTGATTTACTGGCCGAGCCAGGCCAGGACCTGGCAGCGGCGATCACCGCCAGGCTTCAAGTATTGCCTGCAGGTGCTATGCGCAACCTCGAAGTTGACGCAACTGGCGAAGGCGAACCAGGTCAGGAAGGGAAGCCCGAGGTCGACCTCCCCGCGAATACCAAGGTGGGCTCCTACTTTGTTACCGCCGACGACCAGCTGGCTCGCCGCTTGCCTGATCAGCTCGCAACCCACGACTACCAGTTCATAACCCCTAAAACAGAGCGAGCTGGCCAGCGAATTCGTGGAATGATCGAGGTGCGGGACGCGCTGCGCGCTTTGATGAATGCTGAGCAATCCGTTGATCCTCAGGATCTGGACAACTTGCGAGGCCGTTTGAATGGCCTCTACGACAAGTACGTTCGCCGCCATGGTCATCTGAGTAGCCAGGCCAACCGCCTGGCGATGGGGGAAGATCCTGAATATCCCCTGCTGAACGCATTGGAAAGCAACTACGATCGCGGCGTTTCGGCAGACATGGCGCGAAAGCATGGTGTACCGGCGCGCAATCCCTCTGCGGATAAAGCCGCCATTTTCTCGCGCCGAGTGATGAGCCCACGGGAAGAAATACGCCACGTTGAATCGGCTAAGGATGCACTGGTTGTCAGCATGAACCAGGTAGGGCGTGTCGACCTCGAGCGCATGATCAGGCTGTGCGGTCTCAGTGAGGCTGA
>NZ_BCBD01000151.1:0-13215 GCF_001320345.1 Pseudomonas sp. NBRC 111127
TAGCGCTTGGTCAATTGAGTGGTGGCTTCCAGTGGTGTCACTGGCTGTCCATCGGTGAGCCATCCTCCTCCGGCGGCAACCACCGTCTCGCCGGGCTTGAGTCCAGCGAGGACGCGCGCGCTGTCTCCTTCCTGTACCGGCGTGAAGCGCACCGCGCGACGGTGCACCTTCTTATCTTCAGGGGTGTAGACGAAGACGGAAGCCTCGCCCGGCTTCGTGCCGAGCACCAGCGAGGCATAAGGTATGGATACAGTCTCGGGCCGAGAGGTCTTGGAGGTTGCCGCAGGTGCGTCGAGCACGACCTGTACGGGAATACCTGGCCGAAGTGCGCGCGCTTGCGCGTTATCTTCAGGCACTAGCACCACGGGTAGGAGCGAGCCATTTTCGGCGCGCAGACCGACACGACGTACCACCGCTCGGATTGGTTGTTCGGCTCCGCTCCAGCTCAGTTCTGCGCGTTGGCCGACATCTATGTGAGGTGCCTGTGTAGTAGACGCGTTCGCGATGATCTCAGTGCCACTGCGCACGCCGTCGACCTGAAATACCGGCGCACCAGCAGCAATGTCGGTGAACGCCAAAGCCAGCTTTTCCGCCACGACACCATCGAAAGGAGCGACGATCATCGTGCCACGTTGTGCTCGTTCGGCCAGGCCAAGCGCCGCCTTGGCAGTGCGCGCTTGACCCTCTGCGACCGCTAGCTGCGCCTTCGCGCTCTCGAACGCAGCAGGGGAGATGACTTCGCTTTCGAGCAACCGGCGCTGTTGATCTGTCTGTACACGTCGATCCATCAGGCCGGCTTCGGCGGCCGCCAGGGATGCTTGCGCTTGTGTCACGCGAAGCCGGTCAGGTTGCGCATCAAGTTCTGCCAGGACTTGGCCGCGGGAGAACCGTTCACCCACGTCGACGTTCAACTTGGCGATCCGTCCTCCTGTTTCAAATCCTAGGATGCTGCGCTCGGTTGCTCGCGCCGAGCCAGTCAATTCGATGCGAGAGCTATGCGGGAGATCCGACTGCGCGGCGGCGAGCTTCACTGCGCGCGGAGGCTCGGATACGGTGGATTGCGAGTTTCCGCACCCTGAGAGCAGAGTCGAAATGGATAGTGTGCAAGCAACCGCCAAGGAGCGCGGTGCGCACGCGGTCATGACACCGCTACGGACGCGACTCATGTGCGTCCTTTTGCCGGGACAAGTTCGAGATGGCCCGAGGCGAGATCCTGGAGCGCCCGAAAGAAATGCCGCCGCTCTGCGGGTGCGAGTATTGGCAAACCCAGAAGATCGGCGAACAGGGCGCCATCCAATGCCAGCATGATGAGTGCCGCGGTCTCGGTGCCACGCGGGGATCGACGCACGCGTTCGTACTGCACGCGGTACCACTCGCGCAGTGGGTCGAGAAGTGTTGGATCTTCCGCAGCTGCCGCGAGCAGCGCTGCGCCCATCTTCTGCATCTCGTCGTCGGGCATCGCTTCCACCTGGCTCGACAGCCAGGGGTCCGGATCTCCGGCAAACCTGCGCTCGTGATTGGCTTGTACCGCGTCGAACGCCCGGATCATCTCGTCGATCAGTGTCACGAACAAATCGCGTTTGGTCTTGAAGTGATAGAGAAACGCCCCTTTGCTCAACCCGGCCCGCACAACGACGGCGTCCAGTGTCAAGCGACTGGCACCTTCCTCCAGCACCAGTTCGCGGGCGGCCTGCAGGATGCGGTCGCGAGTTCGCTGGGCTCCTTGCTGGAGGCCGGGCTGCGCATCGGCGCTGCTATGGGCAGTGGACGGGGGGGGCAACTTTGTTTTCGCGCGGGGCGGCATGGTCGTGCTCCAAAAAAGCTTGAGTCATATGCAGTCCAGACGGTATAGTAGAAGCCATACAACAGTCCGTCAAGACTTTTTCGGAGCGCAAGGAGCTGCCATGTCTCAAATTCTTGAACGCTATCGCCTCATTGCCATGATTTCTCCGCTACTGCTTCTTGCGGCCTGCAGCCATGCCCCGCACTCTGCCGATCCACCTCGCCTGGATGTACCGGCCCATTTCTCAAATGAAGAGGGAGGTGAAGGCATCTTGGACAAATCGTCCCGCCGTACTCTTCCCGTCGATTGGTGGACGGCCTACGGCGATCCGCACCTCAATGCCTTGGTCCGGGCGGCGCTGGAGCGCAATACCGAACTGACGATTGCGCGAGCGCGCGTGGACGAGGCATCGGCCGCCACGCGGCGAGCACGGGCCTCCCTGCTCCCCTCGTTGTCCGCGGGCACGCAGGCAACTCGAGGACGCGACTATTCAGAGAACGTTGCAATCGGCAATGATGGCCGCGCCACGTTGTCCGCATCGTGGGAGGCAGACCTGTCGGGACGGCTTTCGCAGGCAGCAGAAGGTGCGCGCCTGGATGCGGTGGCAGCCGAACAAGCGTGGGTTGCCACGCGGTGGCAGGTCGCGTTTGAAACAGTGTCGGCGGCTGTGCAGCAGCGCCAAGCCAGTGAGCTCGAAGCGCTAGCCGCGGCGCGGCTGGCATCCGCAGAACGACTCGTCTTGCTGATGCAACGGAAGTTCGAGGCCGGACAAGCTACCGGCTTCGACATCGAGCGTACCCGCGCCGGCGTCGTCGCACTGCGCGTGGAGCAAGAGCAACTGCGGCGTGCGCGCGGCGAGGCGACGCATGCACTCGATGTACTAGTGGGACAAACGCCCGGAGCGCCTGCAGCTTCCCCAACTCTTGCGTCGCTCGCCGTCCCGGACTGGACACCGACACGCATACCTGCGGACCTGCTGAGTGAGCGGCCCGACGTGCGCGCCGCCGAAGCGAAGTTCGCCGCCGAAACCGCGCGCTGGAACGCAGCCGAAGGCGAACGCTTCCCCAGGCTGGTGTTGGACCTGAGCGGCGGACGGCAGCGCGTAGAGAGTGTGGGAACCCGCATCACTGGAAACATTTTTTCACTTGGGGCCGGGGTGTCGTTGCCGATCTTCGATGGTGGCGCGATCCGTGCCGGCATCGAGACCGGAGAGGCGCGCAGCCGAGCTGCCCGTGCGGAGTTCGAGCGCACTTTGTTGAGTGCTTTGCAGGACGTAGAGAACGCATATCTCGGTTGGCATACGCAGCACGCAGCACTGGAGCATCAGGCCGAGGGTGTCGCAGTCGCGGAGCGTCAGCTCGATCGCAGCCGACGTCTGTTCGAGGCGGGACAAGTGGACGCCACGGTGGTGGCCGAGGCTGAGGCCGGGGTGCTGTCAGCGCAGGCTTCGCTGATCCGCACGCGGGCCGAGACAGCCATGCAATGGGGCGTCCTGGCAAAAGCATTATCCGGCTCTCCTGTTTGATCGCAGAAACATGCTGGAGCAGCTTGCGAAGGCTAGCTAAATAGCGTGACGCAAGGCGAAGGTGGTGAGGCCTGAGTGATGAGGAATGCGAACATGGAAATTCGACACCTGCGCTACTTTCTGGCGGTGGCAGAGGAGCTGCACTTTGCCCGAGCCGCAGAGCGCCTCCACATAGAGACATCGCCGCTGTCGCGCGCCATCAAGGAACTTGAGGAAGAGTTGGGCGTAGCGCTATTTGCGAGAACCACTCGGAGCACCCGCTTGACTCGTGCGGGCAGGCTCTTCTTTGAGAGCGTGCCGCGTGTCTTCGCAGCTTTGCAGCAGGCGCGCGACAGTGTGAACGCCGCAGCCAATGGCTTTCATTGCCAGCTCCGTATTGCATTGTCTGATGGAATCACGCCATCGCGCCTGCCTGCGTTGTTGGCGCTCTGCCGGCAGGAAGAGCCGGAAGTGGAAGTTCGCTTCTTCGAGGTGCCTTTGGCACAGCAAATCAAGGGATTGTGTGGCGAACTGTACGATCTCGGCTTCGCTCAATCGGATGAAGTCGGCGAAGGCATCATCGCCGTGCCGGTGTGGAGTGACCCTCTGATGGTAGCTGTGCCCGCACGGCACCCCTTGCTATCCCACAAACAGATTCCCCTAGAAGAGCTGTTGCGGTATCCGCTGGTGCTCTGCGACGCGGTGGCGTGTGAGGGCCATGCTCGGCAAGTTGAACGGGTGCTACGTCGCGTGGACATAGAGCCACTGATTGCCGAACGCGTGACTTCCAGCGATCTAATGATGGTCCTGGTTTCGGCGGGACTTGCACTAGGCCTCACAGGAGGCGCGCATATCACAGCCAGCAGGGAACAGGGGGTGGTCGCACGGCCGCTGACTGGACGTTCGCCAATGCTCACGACCTATCTACTACGGCCGGCCAGCGAGCCGTCAGAAATGCTGACTCGCTTCATGGAACGCGTTCATTCGATCAAATCTCCAGATGCCAAAGGTCGGCGGTAAACCATCACACAATCTCCCAAAGAAAATTAACCATGAAGAAGATTGCTCTCATATTGCTTTCCTCGACATTGGCAGCCTGCAGCCCATCTGGGAAACCAGATAAAGCCAACCTTCCGACAGTCGATGAATTAGCGCTCAATCCTGAGCGTCTGAAAGAGTTGCGCAAGCAATGCAAGTTGGATCGACCAATGCTGGGCGACCAACTATGTAACCGGGTTGCCGAGGCTACGCGAAAGCGCTTTTACGAAGATGGCGATGTGCCCCACACCACGCCTAAAGAGCCGCCGAAGTTCTAAGCTGGTGGTCATGCCGGAGTATGTATGCCGGATATGAAAAATTTGAAGGAGAATCGCAATGGGTTGGATCTATCTTGTTTTGGCTGGATTGTTTGAAATCGGATGGCCGGTCGGGCTGAAAATGGCGCAAGAGCCAACATCGCGTTGGAGTGGGGTCGCAGTAGCCGTCTCTTTCATGACAATTAGCGGCGCCTTCCTATGGCTTGCTCAGCGTCAGATACCGATTGGGACTGCTTATGCGGTGTGGACGGGTATCGGAGCGGCGGGAACTTTCTTAGTCGGAATTCATTTCTATGGCGACCCAACCTCCCTGATGCGATACCTTGGCGTGGCGTTGATCATCCTGGGCGTTATCACGCTCAAGTTATCGAGTTGATCGCTAGCTCCATTGGTAGCGTAGTCGCTAGGCGACCCAGCTCCCAGAGTGGATCGGGCGCTGGGAACTCGTACGGTCACCTCCTCTCTCTAGTCGCTATGTGACGAGCTTGCCGGCGCCTCGGGAGAGTTCGAGCCAGTGCGCGTAAGGCGGTGGGAGCACCCATTCCGGGTGGCTCCACCTTCAGTGCCTGCGCCAAGGTGACCTGAGTACGAACTTTGTAGCCAGTCAGGCAGTGAGTTCGGAGGGGATGCTATCGGATTGGATCCAGTTGCGCCGGATCGTCGCCGGCGGTTTGTAAGCATGCGCGCTATGCGGCCGCTGCTCGTTGTAGAACTGTCGCCAACGTTCGATCAGCACCTTCGCTTCGGTCCGACTGCGGAACCATTCGCGGTTGAGCAGTTCGTCGCCCATCGTTGCCTGCGAAGTCAGGACCAGCAGAATCCTGAGGGGAGTTCTCATCATGGTTTTCTCCGTTCAGACGCTTGGGATCAAGCGGCCGGAGACCACTACGCCTGCTTGGCTTTGCGCGCTGCCTCGACCAAGCTGTCGAGCCAGTCCTGATGGCCGTTGATCATCGGGTTGGGTTTGGCGTTGTGCAGCTCCTCGGCCGGTTTGCCCTTCTGAGTTTCCTGCGTGAGGATGCGCACGCGCCTGCCGTCCAGGTTCTCAACCAGCCAGGCGTGATGCACATCCAGGCGCGTATCTGTGCCTTCCTCGCCGGACCAGCCGTGCCAGGCCACGCGGCCGGGTTGCCCATCCGCAGGTGGCACGTATTCGTTGCACTGCCCCTCTACCGGGAAGCCGAAGGTCTCGAAGTAAAACCGATCGCCGTCGGCCAGTACCGGGCCTTTGCCGTCATGAAAGCACACGTTAGCCGAGTTGGCGTAGTAGCTTGGCCACAGCGATGGTGTGACGAGTAGAGGCCATACGTCGGCCGCGCTCAAGCCGGCGGCGATGATCTCATTGGAGGCGAAATTCTCAGTAAAGCCCGGCGTGTAGCCTTCGGGCCAGAGGATGGCGTTCTGTTGCTTGCTCATATCGAAGCTCCTTCACAAAATGTCGATGACGCAACAGGGGTGGCTGCGTCATTCAAGTGGTCATGGAGCAAATCATGAGCCTCCATCTGCAATAAGTGAAATCCTAAGTTTCTATTTTTGATATCATAAAATATGATATCAAGGCCTAGGTTCTGCCATCCACCGACTAGGCTATCTCGCAGCGGCGCTACGAAAGGGCGCGTCTCCAATTGAGCCGACTGATTGCTTATTTGTAGTGCGAGGTAGAGTTGTGCTGAGCATGACGATAGGAGCGATCTTGCCTACTTGTTGTTAGCACAGGAAGTGAACAGCAGTGCTCGTATCCAGCGATGTGCTGGATCGTGATGGGTGCGTTCGTGCCAAGCAGCCGTCTTGGTGAACCCCGGTATCTTCACCGGCGGCAGGGAGATAGCCAGCTTGTCCATACCGGCGACCAAGCGGCTCGGCAAGATCGCAACCATGTCACTGGCACGCAGGATGTCTGGCAAGATCAGAAAGCTCTTGACCGACAGTGTGACGCTGCGTCGTTTGCCCAACTGTTCTAGCGCATCGTCGGTGACGCCGCGGAAACCTCCACCATCGTAGGAAACAAGCGCATGGTCGAGAGCACAGAACTGTTTAACGGTCAGCTTGCGCCCCATAGCCGCAGGATGGTCTTCCCGCAGGACACACACATAGTGTTCCTTGAACAGCTCTCGGGCATGCAGATTTGGCGGAGTGATCTCTGGCGTCAGGAGGGCTAAATCGATCTGACCGCGCTCAAGCTGGTTCTGTAGCTGCCCGCTCTCGACTGGCACTAATGAGACTCGTACACGCGGTGCGTGCCGTTTAAGTGCCGATAGAAATGGGACAGCAACGGCACGCAGCGCATAGTCCGTCGCGGCGATGGAGAAGGTCAGTTGTGCGGTGGCCGGATTGAAGGAAGGTGGCTGGAGCAGCGCGTCGATTTCGGCGAGCACCTGCTTGACAGGCATCCCTAGATCCAGCGCCCGCTGCGTTGGAACGATACCCCGCTGCGAGCGCGCGAAAAGCGGGTCACCGAAGCTCTCGCGCAACCGCGTCAGCATGCCACTCAAGGCCGGCTGGGTTAGTCCCAGACGGGCCGCCGCCCGTGTCACATTGCGTTCGTCTAACAATGCGTCCAGCGCCTTGAGCAAGTTGAGATCCATACTCTTGATATTTTTCATTTTTATTCCAATCTTAAATATCATCGTTTTTCATGATATCTAAATATTGCCTATGAGTGGAAGCAAGGCCCATTGACGGCTTTTTTTGGGTAACTTGCTTGGAACTCTGTATGCGCCGCAGTGCGCTTTCGCTTGCGGCGCTTTTCTTTGACTCGCCACCGCGCTCATTCTTTCTTTTCCCTCGACCATTGTGCTGCGAACGGTCTTTGACCGGCACTAGCCCAGAACCGATCCTGACGCCTGCGACACCCCCTGTGCAACGCTTTCAATGAGACACCAGCGCAGGAGAAATCGGAGGACAGGTCATGCAAGGGACGAACGTTCTGTTCGGCCAGATCGCTGTGGTAATCGGCATCGTGATCGCCGGCGTCTGGGGCGCCACACAATGGACAGCAGCGACCCTTGGCTATCAAGTACGCCTCGGATCGCCCTGGTTCGATCTTCTAGGTGTACCGGTTTATCACCCGTGGCGCTTGTTCGAATGGTGGTTCTTCTTTGATGCCTACGCGCCGCACGTCTTCGACACAGGCGGTGCGATTGCGGGTGGTAGCGGTTTGTTCGCTTTACTCGTCGCCATCGCCATGTCGGTATGGCGTTCTCGGCAGTCGCGGCTGGTTACGACTTATGGTTCGGCACGCTGGGCCGATGCCGTCGACATCCGCAAAGCTGGACTGACCCTCCCGGCGGGCGTCTTCCTCGGCCAACACGACGACCAATACCTCCGACATGAGGGGCCGGAACATGTCCTGAGCTTCGCACCCACGCGCTCGGGCAAGGGCGTGGGCTTGGTGGTGCCTACGTTGCTTTCGTGGCCGGCGTCCGCCGTCATTCACGACATTAAGGGAGAGAACTGGAAGATCACGGCGGGCTGGCGTTCGCGCTTTTCGCACTGCCTGCTTTTCAACCCCACCGATAGGCAGTCGGCCGCCTACAACCCGCTGCTTGAAGTCCGGCGCGGCGCACATGAAGTGCGCGACGTGCAGAACATCGCCGACATTCTGGTTGACCCTGAAGGTGCGTTAGAGAAGCGCAATCATTGGGAGAAGACCAGCCACGCGCTACTGGTCGGTGCAATCTTGCATGTTCTGTACGCAGGCGAGGACAAGACGCTGCGCGGCGTCGCCAACTTCCTCAGCGACCCGGCGTGTCCGTTCGAGCTGACGCTGCACCGGATGATGACGACGAAGCACCTGGGCGATGCGCCTCACCCGGTTGTCGCATCCGCTGCCCGCGAAGTGCTCAACAAGTCGGACAACGAGCGATCGGGCGTGCTCTCCACCGCCATGTCGTTTCTCGGCCTGTACCGCGACCCGACCGTGGCCGAAGTCACATCGCGCTGCGATTGGCGCATCGCCGACCTGATTTCCGCCGAGCACCCGGTATCGCTCTATCTGGTGGTGCCGCCCTCCGACATAAGCCGCACCAAGCCGCTGATCCGGCTCATCTTGAACCAGATCGGGCGGCGGCTGACCGAATCGCTCGACGGCAGCGATGGCATCGCGCGCCGGCACAAGCTGCTGCTGATGCTGGACGAGTTTCCGGCGCTGGGTCGCCTCGATTTTTTCGAGTCCGCGCTTGCCTTCATGGCCGGCTACGGCATCCGCAGCTTTCTCATCGCTCAAAGCCTGAACCAGATCGACAAGGCGTATGGGCAGAACCATTCCATCCTCGACAACTGCCATGTCCGGGTGACTTTCGCCACCAACGACGAAAGGACGGCGAAAAGGATTTCCGAAACCCTCGGCACCGCCACCGAGCTTCGCGCGCAGCGCAACTACGCGGGCCACCGCCTCGCTCCGTGGCTGGGGCACCTGATGGTGTCGCGTCAGGAAACTGCACGTCCGCTGCTGACGCCCGGCGAGGTGATGCAGCTTCCACCTGAGGACGCCGTAGTCATGGTGTCCAGCGTTGCCCCGATCCGCGCGAAGAAGCTGCGTTACTACGTCGACGCCAATTTCAAGGATCGCGTCCTGCCACCGCCCGTGCTCGCAGTCGGGAGGTACGCCGACGCGCCGCCAGCCCGCCCCGACGACTGGAGCGGCTTGGCGATCCCGGCCGTACCTACGGCGCCGACCTCGGTATCCGCCGATGGTCCGGGCGGCACCGATGACGGCGGCCCGCGCCGCCAGCTCGAACTCTCCGAAACCGTCGCCTACGAGCCCGAGTTGGACGCGTGTGCGAACGACCTGGAGCTGCTCGATGACGACGACCTGGCGCTCCCGCTTCCCGGCCAGCTCGACCCGGCCATGCAGCGCACGGCCCGGCTGGCTTCTCTCGACCCCAACGACGGAATCGACCTATGAGCCAATACCGCCTCAATCTTTTCATCCAGCCCGAGCACGCCAAGCGCCTGGATGAACTTGCCGCCAAGAAAGGCGTGTCCAAGTCCTCCATCGTCGCAGCGGCCTTGGCGTCCTGGCTGTCACCCGATGCGGGCGACCAGCGTGAGGCCGCCATTGCCAAGCGGCTGGATCGACTGTCGCGGCAGACCGAACGCATGGAGCGCGACCAGAACATCCAGATCGAAACGCTGGCGCTGTTCATCCGCTATTTCTTGACCATCAGCACGCCGGTGCCAGAAGCCCACAAGGACGCGGCCCGCGCCCAGGGCAAAGCGCGCTTCGAGCAGTTCGTCGAGCAGTTGGGTCGCCACCTGCTGCGTGGCCGCAGTCTGGTGCGCGACGTGGTGGAGGAACTGCACCCCGATCCGATGCGGATGGATGACGCAGCAGCGATGGCGTCCGCCGATGAGCGAGCTGCAGAGCGTGCGTCATGAGTGCCGTTCCGCAGATTCCGCCTGAATCTCGCTCATCCGCCGCGGCGTCCCAGGATCGCCGCATCCAGATGCTGCGCACGGCGATGGGGCCGCTGATCGCCGCTGCGCTCGAAGATCCGGATGTTGTGGAAATCATGCTCAACCCCGATCGCACCCTGTGGGTGGATCGGCTGTCGTCGGGTCGCTCGCCGCTGGGCGTGGAGATGCCCGAGGCCGATGGTGAACGCATCATCCGCCTGGTCGCCGCGCATGTCGGCGCGGAGGTGCATCGCGGCCAGCCGCTCTTGACCGCCGAGTTGCCGGAAACCGGCGAGCGTTTCGAGGGCATCCTGCCTCCGGCCGCCCCGGGGCCAGCCTTCGCGCTACGCAAGCGGGCCGTGAGCATCATCGGCCTGGATCGCTACGTGGCCGACGGCATCCTGACCGCCGGGCAGGCCGAGTTCCTGCGCCGCGCCGTGCGCGAGCGGCAGAACATCCTGATCGCCGGCGGCACCAGCACCGGCAAGACCACGCTGGCGAACGCGCTGCTGGCCGAGATCGCCGCCACAGGCGACCGCGTGCTGGTGCTCGAAGACACCATCGAGCTGCAATGCGCGGCCCGCGACCATGTGCCGCTGCGCACCCGCGCCGGCGTCGTCACAATGACCGAGCTGGTGCGGGCCACGATGCGCCTGCGGCCTGACCGCGTGATCGTCGGCGAAGTGCGTGGCGGCGAAGCCCTGGACTTGGTGAAGGTCTGGGGCACCGGCCACCCCGGCGGCATTGCCACCATCCATGCCGGCTCCGCCTTGGGCGCACTGCTGCGTCTGGAGCAACTGATCCTCGAAGTGGCAGTGAATCCGCCCCGCGCCCTGATCGCCGAGGCGGTCAACGTGGTGATTCACATCGCAGGCCGTGGCCGCAAACGTCACGTCGAAACCATCTCCCGTGTCGTCGGCTTCGACGGTGCGGGCTATCGCCTGACAGATGCGCTGGAAACGCCGTTTCCCGAGCTGCCGCCGGTTCCTCTTGCAGCCGCTGCCGCTGCGCCTTCCTCGACCCCTGACCAACCTGGAGAACTGCCATGACGCACGTTGATGCTTTCCGTCTTTCCGTAAATCCTATTTCTCGCCTGTCCAGCATGGCGCGGCTGCGCCACCTGGCCCGTCCCGCAGGGCAAGGGCTGCTGCTGGCCGCGCTGATGCTGTTGCTGGCGGGCACGGCGCAGGCCGCCGGTTCCTCGATGCCGTGGGAAGGGCCGCTGACCTCCATCCTCGAATCCATCCAAGGGCCAGTCGCCCGGATCGTGGCGGTGATCATCATCATCTCGACGGGGCTTGCGCTGGCGTTCGGTGATACCAGCGGCGGCTTTCGCAAGCTGATCCAGATCGTGTTCGGCCTGTCCATCGCGTTCGCCGCGTCCTCGTTCTTCCTGTCGTTCTTCAGCTTCTCCGGAGGGGCCGTCGTATGAGTAAGGCCACCGATCTTCCGGGCTTTGAAGTGCCGCTGCATCGCTCGCTGACCGAGCCGATCCTGCTGGGCGGTGCGCCGCGCACCGTGGCGATTGCCAACGGCACGCTAGCCGCCGCCGTCGGGCTGGGCCTGCAACTGTGGATTCCCGGCGTGGTGCTCTGGATCGTCGGCCACTCGCTGGCCGTATGGGGTGCGCGCGTCGATCCGCAGTTCATGCAGGTCTTCGCGCGGCATATCAAACACCGCCCGCTTCTGGACGTGTGAGGGGAGGACGCCATGCTGAACCTTGCCGAATATCGTCAGCGCCCGGCCTTGCTTGCCGACTGGCTGCCCTGGGCCGGGCTGGTCGCGCCGGGCGTTGTGCTGAACAAAGATGGTTCGTTTCAACGCACGTTCCAGTTTCGCGGCCCCGACTTGGACAGTGCGACACAGGGCGAGCTGATTGCCACGTCGGCGCGGCAGAACAACGCGCTTCGCCGTACCGGGTCTGGCTGGGCCTTCTATATCGAGGCCGAGCGGATGCGGGCATCGAGCTATCCGCAATCCTCCTTTCCCGAACCACTGTCCTGGCTGGTGGATGAGGAGCGACGCGCGGCGTTCGAGGAGTCGGATGGCCATTTCGAGAGCGTCTATCACTTCACGTTGCAACACCTACCGCCGCAAGAGTCTCGCGCCCGTGCGGCTGGGATGCTGTACGAGAACCGGCCCACTGAGGGTGTGGACTGGCGTGGTCGGCTTGATTCCTTCGTGGCAGAGACCGATCGCGTGTTCGACCTGCTCGATGGTGTGATGCCGGAGATTGCCTGGCTGGACGATAGCCAGACGCTGACCTACCTGCATGCCACAGTCTCCACGCGGCGCTATCGCGTCGGCGTGCCCGACGTGCCGTTCCATATCGACGCACTGCTGGCCGATGCCGCGCTGGTCGGCGGCCTGGCGCCCATGCTGGGCGATCAGCACCTGCGCGTGGTGTCGGTACGAGGCTTCCCGACCTCGACCTGGCCGGGGATCTTGGACGACCTCAACCGCCTGGGCTTTGCGTATCGCTGGAGTACGCGCTTCCTGTGCCTGGACAAAGCCGAGGCGGAACGGGAATTGGGGCGCTTGCGGCGCCAATGGTTCGCCAAGCGCAAGAACGTCATCGCGCTGCTGCGCGAAACGATCTTTCAGCAGGAAAGCCCGCTGGTCGATACCGATGCCAGCAACAAGGCCGCCGACGCCGATGCCGCCTTGCAGGAGCTGGGCAGCGATCAAGTCGCCTTCGGCTACCTCACCGCCACGGTGACGGTGCTCGACGCCGACCCGGCCGTGGCCGACGAGAAGCTGCGCATGGTGGAGCGCGTCATCCAGGGCCGGGGTTTCGTGACCATCCCCGAAACCCTCAACGCAGTCGATGCCTGGCTGTCGTCCGTCCCCGGCAACGCATACGCGAACGTGCGTCAGCCCATCGTTTCGACGCTGAACCTGGCGCACATGATGCCGATGTCAGCGGTATGGGCTGGGCCGGAGAAGAACGAACACCTCGATGGCCCGCCGCTGATCGTCACCCGCACCGATGGCGCGACGCCGTTCCGGCTGGTGACGCACATCGGCGACGTGGGGCACACCCTTGTCGCCGGGCCGACCGGCATGGGCAAGTCGGTGCTGCTCGCCATATTGGCCATGCAGTTCCGGCGCTACTTCGGCTCGCGGATCTTCGCCTTCGACATGGGGCGCTCGATGCGCGCCACCATCCTCGGCCTTGGCGGTGAGCACTACGACCTCGGTGCCGATGGCGGCAT
>NZ_BCBD01000152.1:0-13143 GCF_001320345.1 Pseudomonas sp. NBRC 111127
GCAGCGATCGCCAGCGGCCACTGGTCAGGTCCGGCAGGGCCTGGCCCATCAGGTTCAGGCGCACACCACGCACGCCTGACCGGGCCATGTCGGCAAGGGTGTGTGGCTCGACATCGGGCGCCAGCATCACCACCCCGCGCAGTTGCTGCGGCACCGCCCGCAGGGCGCTGAGCAGGTAGCGGTTGTCGGTGCCGAGGAAACTCGGCTGCACCAGCACGCCATGGCTGAAACCATGGGCCAGCAGCTGGCCCAGGTAGTCGCCCAGCGGCGCATCGTAATCAGGGGCATACCGCCGCTCACTGGCCAGCGCCAGCCCACGGCTGAAAACGTGGGCGTGGCTGTCGATCGCGCTCAGGTGTAAAGGAGGTACGTCGGGCATGGCTCTCATACAGAAAAGTCAGGTTATTTGGCAACTGCCCCGGCGGTGTTCGGCGCCGTGGCATTTTCGAGGGTGCGCCCGCGGGTCTCCGGCAAGCACAAGGCGGCGATCACCGCCACGCCATAGGCGATGCCAGCGTCGATACCAATGGCGCTGCCCAAGGACATCGACTCGCTCATGTGGCCGACCAGGAACGGGAACACTGCCGACAGTACGCGGCCGAAGTTGTAGCAGAAGCCCACCCCGGCACCGCGCACCTCGGCCGGGTACAGCTCATTGAAAAACGCCCCCAGACTGGCCGGGATACCGGCGGCGAAAAAGCCCAGCGGGAAGCCGAGGAACAGCATCTGCGTGTTGGTCAGCGGGAAGAACACATAGGCTTGTACGGTCAGCACGCAGCACAGGGCGAACAGCAGAATATTCTTGCGCCGGCCGATGCGGTCGATCAGCAGGCCGCTGACCACGCAACCGCACCAGAAGGCCAGGATGATCACCGCCAGGTAACCACCGGAGTTCAGCACCGACAGGTTGCGCTCGGTTTTGAGGAAGGTCGGCAGCCAGGTCATCACCGCGTGGTACCCACCATGGGCGCCCAGGCCAAGCAGGCCGCCCAGCAAGGTCACGCGCAACAGCTGCGGGCGGAAGATGCCGGCCATGGAGTGCAGGAAGCTGGCAGGGATGGCATTGGCGTTCTGCAGGCGCTGGAAGCTGTCCGGCTCGGGCACGTTGCGGCGTACCCAAAGGATCAGCAACGACGGCAACAGGCCGACGAAGAACATCACCCGCCAGGCAAATTCCTGCGGCACCAGCGAGTAGATCAGCATGAACAGTGCCACGGCCAGGCCCCAGCCCACGGCCCAGGCGCTCTGCACCGTGCCCATGACCTTGCCGCGGTATTTCGGGTTGATGGTTTCGGCCATCAGCACGGCGCCGGCAGCCCACTCGCCGCCGATACCGAAGCCTTGCATGGCCTTGACCAACAGCAAGGGGTAAAAACCGGTGACGAACGCCGAGAGGAAGGTGAAGCACGAGAACCAGAGGATCATCCACTGCAGGGTCCGCACGCGGCCGTAGCGGTCGGACAAGGTGCCACCCAGCCAGCCGCCGATGGCCGAAGTCACCAGGGTCAGGCCACTGATCAGGCCGGCATCGCCTTTGCTCAGGGAGAACGCGGCGATCAGCGCCGGGATGGCCAGGCCGAACATCTGCACTTCCAGCGCATCGAGCGACCAGCCGCCGAAACAGGCCCAGAATGTCTTGCGTTCCCGCGAGGTGATCTGGCGATACCAACTGAACATGATTGTTATCCTTCTAGTGTGTGCCTGTGACCGCCAGGCAAGCGAAGCCACCGCGCCGCGTGTGCACGGCGCAGAGGGAAACGGGGTGCAGCCGCCGGCTTAGCGAATGTCGATGCGGTAGCGGAAGTGCTGCGCATGGCCGCGTGAGCGGCGCCATTCCAGCGGCTTGCCGGCGTAGTCACGGGCCAGGCGCTCGATCACCACCACCGGGCTGCCGGCCGGCAGTTGCAGCAAACGGCCATGCGCCGCGTCAACCGCTTCGGCGGTGAGGGTTTCTTCGGCGTAGGCGACCACCTGGCCGCACAGTGCTTCGTAGAGGGGGTACAGCAGCGGCCCCTCGCTGTTCAGGTCGACCTCCAGCAACGGCTGGAACGTCTGGCGCGGCAACCAGATTTCTTCGGCCAGTACCGGCTGGGCGCCGAGCAGGCGCGTACGGACAATTCGGATCACCTCGCTGTGAACCGCCAGGCCCAGTGCTTCGGCGACCGCCGAAGGCGCGGTCATCGGCTCGATGGCAAGAATGCGGCTTTCAGGCACCGCGCGCTGGCCATTGGCGGCTTCGAAGCGGAAGAACCGGAACAGCGAAGACTGGAATTGCGGGCGGCGCACGAAGGTACCGCGCCCCTGCTGACGCTCCAGCACGCCTTCAGCCACCAGTACGTCCACAGCTTTGCGCACGGTGCCGACTGACATGTCGAACTCGGTGGCCAAGGCAGCCTCAGTCGGGATCGCTTCGCCTGGGCGCCAGCGGTTGTTGGCAATCTGCTCGAGCAAGTGGTCGCGCAGTTGTTGGTAACGGGGCAGTCGAGCATCACCGGACAGTGGGTGCATGGGTCTCGCTCTCTTGTTGTTATATAAACATATATATGAATTCTGGAGGCAGTATTCCCCGCGTATGCCGGGCTGTCAATCCTCCACCTGCCTCGCTCGCGACAGGGCCAATACCGGTCAACGAAGCCGGGCCCTGCGACCACGCGCCACTGCGACCATCGTCGGCGCTGACGAAGCGCCACCGGCGTGCCAGACTGGTAGATCGGGACCGCGTTATCTTATTGCTTCGGAGTTTTCATGTCGTTGTCCAGCGGGCTGATCGCCGTGGTCGCCCTGGCCTATATGGCCATCATGTTCGCCATCGCCTTCTATGGCGACCGCCGCAGCACGCCGTTGCCGCCCAAACTGCGTGCCTGGGTGTACAGCCTGTCGCTGGCCGTGTACTGCACCAGCTGGACCTTCTTCGGCGCCGTTGGCCAGGCCGCCGAACAACTGTGGGCGTTCTTGCCGATCTACCTGGGCCCGGTACTGCTGCTGATTTTTGCGCCTTGGGTGTTGCAGAAGATGGTGCTGATCAGCAAGCAGCAGAACATCACCTCGATCGCCGACTTCATCGCCGCACGCTATGGCAAGTCGCAGACCCTGGCGGTGGTGGTGGCGCTGATCTGCCTGGTTGGCGTGCTGCCCTACATCGCCCTGCAGCTCAAGGGCATCGTGCTGGGCGTGAACCTGCTGATCGGCGCCAGTGCCGACGCCACCGGCACACGCGTCCAGGACACCGCGCTGGTGGTGTCGCTGGTATTGGCGCTGTTCGCCATCGTGTTTGGCACGCGCAGCCTGGACGTGACCGAACACCACCGTGGCATGGTCCTGGCCATTGCCTTCGAATCGCTGATCAAGCTGCTGGCCTTCCTGGCTGTGGGCATCTTCGTGGTGTTCAACCTGTATGACGGCTTCGGCGACCTGTTCAGCCAGGCACGCCAGTCGATTCAGTTGCAGGATTACTGGCAGGAGACCATCAACTGGCCTTCCATGGTGGTGCAGACCGCCGTGGCGATGATGGCGATCATCTGCCTGCCACGCCAGTTCCACGTTACCGTGGTGGAGAACATCGAACCACAAGACCTGCGCCTGGCCCGCTGGGTGTTCCCCCTGTACCTGGGGCTGGCTGCCCTGTTCGTGGTGCCGATTGCCTTGGCCGGGCAAATGCTGCTGCCAGGGGCCGTGATTTCCGACTCGTTCGTGATCAGCCTGCCGCTGGCCGAGGCCCACCCGAGCCTGGCCCTGCTGGCGTTCATCGGCGGCGCCTCGGCAGCCACCGGCATGGTCATCGTCGAGGCCGTGGCACTGTCGACCATGGTCTCCAACGACATGCTGCTGCCCTGGCTGCTACGCCGCAACAATGCCGAACGGCCGTTCGAAGCGTTCCGTCACTGGATGCTCTCGGTGCGCCGGGTGACCATCGTGGTGATCCTGCTGCTGGCCTATGTCAGCTATCGCCTGCTGGGCTCGACCGCCAGCCTGGCAACCATCGGCCAGATCGCGTTTGCCGCCGTGACCCAATTGACCCCGGCCATGCTCGGCGCACTGTACTGGAAGCAGGCCAACCGCCGCGGTGTGTTTGCCGGCCTGGCTGCCGGTATCTTCCTGTGGTTCTACACCCTGGTGTTGCCGATTGCCGCGCACAGTGTGGGCTGGCCCCTGCAGGTATTCCCAGGGCTGGCTTGGCTGCACGGCAACCCGCTGAACCTGCCAATCAGCCCCCTGACCCAGGGCGTGGTGTTGTCGCTGGCGGGCAACTTCACCCTGTTCGCCTGGGTGTCGCTGCTGTCGCGCACGCGGGTGTCCGAACATTGGCAGGCTGGCCGCTTTATTGGCCAGCAGACCAGCGCCCGGCCCAGTAGCAAGCCACTGCTGGCGGTACAGATCGACGACCTGCTGACCCTGGCATCGCGCTTTGTCGGCGAAGAGCGCGCCCGGCAGAGCTTCATCCGCTTTGCCTACCGCCAGGGCAAGGGCTTCAACCCCAACCAGAACGCGGACGGCGACTGGATCGAACACACCGAACGGCTGCTGGCCGGCGTGCTGGGCACCTCGTCGACCCGCGCGGTGGTCAAGGCGGCCATCGAAGGCCGCGACATGCAGCTGGAAGACGTGGTACGCATCGCCGATGAAGCCAGCGAAGTCCTGCAGTTCAACCGCGCCCTGCTGCAGGGCGCCATCGAGAACATCAACCAGGGCATCAGCGTGGTCGACCAGAACCTGCACCTGGTGGCCTGGAACCGCCGTTACCTGGAGCTGTTCAACTACCCGGAGGGGCTGATCAGCGTCGGCCGGCCGATTGCCGACATCATCCGTTACAACGCCGAGCGCGGGTTGTGCGGCCCCGGCGAGGCACAGGTGCACGTGGCGCGCCGCCTGCACTGGATGCGCCAGGGCCGTGCGCACTCCTCCGAGCGGTTGTTCCCCAACGGCCGGGTAATCGAGTTGATCGGCAACCCGATGCCCGGGGGCGGGTTCGTCATGAGTTTCACCGACATCACGCCGTTCCGCGAGGCCGAACAGGCACTGCGCGATGCCAACGAAGGCCTGGAGCAACGGGTGGCCGAGCGCACCCATGAACTGTCGCAACTGAACCAGGCATTGTCCGAAGCCAAGAGCCAGGCCGAAGCGGTCAGCAAGTCCAAGACCCGCTTCCTGGCTGCAGTCAGCCATGACCTGATGCAACCGTTGAACGCTGCGCGGCTGTTTTCCGCCGCCTTGTCGCAGCAGGCCGAAGGCATGAATGAAGAAGCCCGGCAATTGGTGCAGCACATGGACAGCTCGCTGCGCTCGGCAGAGGAGCTGATCAGCGACCTGCTGGACATCTCGCGCCTGGAAAACGGCAAGATCACGCCAGACGCCAAGCCCTTCGCCCTTACCGAACTGTTCGACACCCTCGGCGCCGAGTTCAAGCTGCTGGCTGCCGAGAAGGGCCTGGAATTCCGCCTGCGCGGCAGCCGCCTGCGGGTGGACAGTGACATGAAACTGCTGCGCCGGGTGCTGCAGAACTTTCTTACCAACGCCCTGCGCTATGGCAAAAGCCCGATTCTGCTGGGGGCACGGCGCCAGGGCGGGCGGCTGTGGCTGGAAGTCTGGGACCGCGGCCCAGGCATCGCCGACGACAAGCTGCAGGTGATCTTCCAGGAGTTCAAGCGCCTGGACAGCCACCAGACCCGTGCCGAAAAGGGCCTGGGCCTGGGCCTGGCGATCGCCGACGGCCTGTGCCGGGTGCTCGGCCACCCACTGGAAGTACGTTCATGGCCAGGCAAAGGTACGGTGTTTCGGGTCAGTGTGCCCATCGCCCGCCAGGCCGCGCCGGCACAGCCCGCCCCGCTGGAACAGGCGAGCCAGCCGCTGGCAGGCTTGCAGGTACTGTGCGTAGACAATGAAGACAGCATTCTGATCGGCATGAACAGCCTGCTCAGCCGTTGGGGTTGCCAGGTGTCTACTGCGCGTAACCAGGCCGAATGCGCCGCCTTGCTGGACCACGGCCTGCGCCCGCACCTGGCGCTGGTGGACTACCACCTGGACGACGGCGAGACCGGCACCGGGCTGATGGGCTGGCTACGTGCGCGGTTGGGTGAACCCCTACCGGGTGTGGTGATCAGTGCCGACGGCAGCAAGGAAACCATTGCCCTGGTGCATGCGTCCGGCCTCGACTACCTGGCCAAGCCGGTCAAGCCTGCGGCCCTGCGCGCCATGCTCAATCGCCATCTGAGCCTGGTTCAGTAAGCGCTTGATCGGCCAGCGCCGCGTCGGCCAGCGCCCGTTCCAGCAGGTCGGGCGGCAGGCTTTTGCTGGCGCGGGCGCCGAGCAACTTCAATTGCTCGCTGCGGCTTACCAGGTTACCGCGCCCCTCGCACAACTTGTTGCGCGCCGCAGCATAGGCTTTGTCCACCTGTTGCAGGCGACTGCCCAGCTCGTCCAGGTCCTGGATGAACAGGACGAACTTGTCGTATAGCCAGCCGGCCCGCTCGGCGATCTCCCGGGCGTTCTGGCCTTGGCGTTCCTGCTTCCAGAGGCTGTCGATCACCCGCAACGTCGCCAGCAAGGTCGTGGGGCTGACGATCACGATCTGCCGGTCGAAGGCTTCCTGGAACAGGTTAGGCTCCGCCTGCAGGGCCGCCGAGAAGGCCGCCTCGATGGGCACGAACAGCAACACAAAGTCGAGGCTGTGCAGGCCTTCGAGGCGGTTGTAATCCTTGCTCGACAAGCCTTTGACATGGCTGCGCAGCGATTGCACATGCTGCTTGAGCGCGGCCTCGTCATTGCTGGAAACGAACTGCTGGTAGGCCGTGAGGCTGACCTTGGCGTCCACCACCACCTGCTTGTCGCCCGGCAGCATGATCAGCACATCGGGCTGGAAGCGCTCACCATCGGCGCTCTTCAGGCTGACCTGGGTCTGGTACTCACGGCCCTTCTCCAGGCCGGCATGCTCCAGTACCCGCTCGAGAATCAACTCGCCCCAGTTGCCCTGGGTTTTCTGGCCCTTCAGTGCCTGGGTCAGGTTGGTAGCTTCGTCGGACAGGCGCAGGTTGAGCTGTTGCAGGCGCTCCAGCTCCTTGCCCAGCGAGAAGCGCTCCCGGGCTTCCTGTTGGTAGCTCTCCTCGACCCGTTTTTCGAACGACTGGATGCGTTCCTTGAGGGGGTCGAGCAACTGGCCAAGGTGCTGCTGGCTGGTCTGGGCAAAGCGCTGCTCACGCTCGTCGAAGATCTTGGTGGCCATTTCGGCGAACTGGGCACGCAGGGTGTCACGGGCTTCTTGCAGGTCTTCGAGGCGTTGCTGGTGGCTTTCCTGCTGTTCGCGCAGTTCAGCCTCCAGGCGTGCGCTTTGCGCCTCCAGGCGGCGCAGTTCGGCTTCGCGGTTGGCGCGTTCGAGGTGCCAGGCATGGGCGGCGTCGCGGGCGTTGTCGCGGTCGATCTGCAGCAACTCCAGCTCACGGCCCTGGGCGGCCAGCTGGCTCTGCTTGAGGGTATTGGCTTCGCTGAGGTCGCTGATTTCGTCGCGGCTGGCATCCAGCTGCGCTTGCAGCCCGGCCTGGGCCAACTGGGCGGCGTTGAGTCGCTCCTCCAGCAATGCCTGCTCGCCCTGCCGTGCCCCCTGACGGCGCTGGAGCTGCATGATCCACCCCAGGCAGGGTAAAGCCCCTGCCACCACGCCGAGCAGAATGCTGGCCAGATCCACTGTCATGCTTACCCCGAACGCGCTGTGCAAATTGTCTGCAGCTTATCAGCCTTCAACCCGCAAACCACTGCCCCAGCAGCCGCTGCGCTTCCTGCGAACCTTGCCCCGCCGCAAGCTCCAGCCAGTAACGCGCCTGCGCCGGCGCGTTGTGCTGGCACAACCGCGCGTATTCCAGCTGCGCCCGCCGGTCCCCGGCCCGCGCTGCCTGGCGCAGTAACTCATGGCCAATGCGCCGGTCACGGGCATTGCCGCAATCCCGGCACAGCATTTGCCCAAGCCGGCTTTGCGCCACCACCACACCCTGGCGGGCCGGCTGCTTCAGCAGGCGGCCCGCCAGATGCTTGACCTGGGGCTTGTCACCGAGGCGCGGGCTATCGAGCAGCCACAAGGCCACTTTCAAGCTGAACCGCTTGGCGTCAGGGGGTGGTGTAGGGGCGGCGGAGTTGGCGAGGTGTTTACTGCGGAACTTCATGGCAACACGTCAGGCAGTGCGAAAGGCGCGCCACTGTACGCTTTTTTTTTCGCTATGGCCTGTCGAATCCGGAACAATGAAAAAAATTTTAAATGATCTTTTCTTGACGTTCGCCGGCGAATGGCTGGGCTAGTCATCCAGGCTTAGCGATTGTCGGACAGCTCGGCGCGTAGCTGATACGCCCGTGCTAGAGCAAGTGCCGGGGACAATCCACAGTTCCTGTGGATAACTCGGTGGACAACCCTATGACACACCCCGCAAACCCCCGTAAACTGTGGGCTTCAGTCAAACTGACGATTTTTTCACCAGCTGAAAATAGTGTTTTTTTTCATTGACTTAACCACGCAGTCAAGGCATTGGCGAAGTCGGCAGGGGTTGTTGCGGTGCTGTTACAAGCCCTGCACCGAATGTGAACAAATGCACCGTGAGCCCTCATTTGAATGCACGCAATGGGCACATCCGTGGCGATACGGGCCATTTGCACCCTCTTCCCAGCCTGGCAAATTCAGGCCATACTGCTCGGCTACCCAATACTGACGCAGTGCTTGCCAAGCGCACTCATTCACTGTACAGTCCGCCTCGTTAGTACCAAGCTGAAAGTCAATTCTGGCCCAATGTCCTTGCAGTCGCCCACCTCCCAAGTGCGGCCCTGCTGAAACCAGGACGGCCCATTCGATGATTCACTCGCCAGCCACAGGCTGGTCAGGCACGAATCACCCGACAGATTGATCAGGATCCCATCCCGATGGCCGCGAACCTTGGCCTCGGCGTGCTGCCTGCCTTCTGAAGTACCTACCAGTCAGCCCAAGCGCCCACATTTGATTGCGCCCCCTCTGGCTGCCCTGTTCCAGTCAGGTTCGCTCGTCCCTTAATAATGGCGTCACTGGAACGTTTCTATCATGCACGGATCATACTCCCCGTGTTTAAAGCAGGAACATCCAACAATATGCAAACTCATCATCAAATTCAGGCTGCCATTGGCACCCTTTCCCAGGCCTTCTCGCCGTTGAAGTGCCTTATCGTTGCCCCACGCAAAGGCAGCTTCAGCTTTACCCTGGTAGACGAACACGGCGTCGCCTGCCACACCGAGCGCCTGTACCCTGAACAGTACAGCCGCAATGAACCCTTGCAGGCAGTCATTGCAAGGACTCGCCAGTCGCTCACCGCGTGAGCGGCGAATGCTGCAGTATTCATACGCTGAATCATGCCATCGTCTACCTGCCTGAACGTTCACGGCGTAATTGCCTTAGGGCATATACCCCGCAACGTCAGGCAGCAATCGATTTAAAAACAGCTCTTTACACCACGATTATCACACTACACTTCAACTCGAGCGGTACTTGCCGCTTCCGGCGGGCCTGACTCCTTCACCAGCTGCCAAGCTCCAGCGCCCGTCCGGCCCTTTACTGTTCGAGGGCATCATGGGTATTGCGGCGAATGAATTGTGTCAGTATGTGATACGGCCCACCCTGGTTTACCTGAACCGTCACTGCGCCAGCGCTGAAGCCTTGTTACTGGGCATTGCCGCCAGCCAGTCGGCACTCGGGGCTGCCTTGCACGACCGGCGCGGGCACGGCCTCTACCGCATTGGCGAACACCGCCACCAAGCGCTGTGGGATAACTACCTGGCCCGTGATCCCGACCTGGCCAGCCTGGTCCGGGGCCTGGCGAGCCAGCATGCCTTCCTGGGCGGCCCGCACCTCGAGCTTACGGTCAACCTGCGATACTCCACGGCCATTGCCTGGATGCTCGTCGAAGAACACGCCATGCCCTTGCCCGCCGCTGACGATTTACTGGCACTGGCGCGCATATGGCGTCAGATTTTCTACCCCCAAGGCCGCTTGCGCGACTTCACTCATGCTTGGCACACCTGCGTGGATCAAAGATTGCCCCAGGCATCTTGAGAAGCGTCCTACATCACAGCCGGAAAAAAGGGAATTTTGGTCGGATTGTCCTACAAAACCGCTCTAACTCCTGCGATTCAGGCTATAGCGCGGCGCGTCATTTGTTGGTAGCTTTTCGCCCCGGAGATCCCAAGGAGTTTTCTAATAATGAAAAAAGTAATGCTCAAAACCTCCCTCGGCGTAGCCGTTGCTCTTGCATCCAGCCAACTGCTCGCCAGCGGCTTTGCATTGAACGAACAGAGCATCAGCAGCATGGGGACAGGTTTCGCGGGACGTTCTTCTTCTGCCGAAGATGCCAGCACCGTGTTTGGCAACCCGGCCGGCATGTCCCGCCTCAAACGTGAACAGTTCACCGTGGGCGGCGCAGCCGTCATCGCCAAAACCGACATTTCCGGGCCAGGCAGCAACCTCGGGGGGGAAACCGATGGTGACATGGTGCCGGTCGTTGGCGTGCCCATGGGCTACTACGTCAAACCTATCGACGACCACTGGAGCGTCGGCTTCGGTGTCTATGTGCCGTTCGGCCTGGTAACCGACTACGGCAGCGATGATGCTGCGCGCTACTGGGGCAAAAAGAGCCACGTCGAGGTCGTCACCTTCCAGCCTACCGTCAGCTACGCCTTCAACGACAAGGTCTCGATCGGTTTTGGTCCAACCATCAACCGCATCAAGGGTGAATTGGGCTCCAGCCTGATCAACCCATTCACCCCGGGCCGCAACGATGGTGAAGTGAAAATCAAGGGTGACGATACTGCCGTTGGTTACAACATCGGCCTTATGGTGCAGGCCACCGACCGCACCCGCGTCGGCCTGACCTACCACTCGATGGTCGACTACAAGCTGGAAGGCAAGACCCGCGTCAGCACCCCGCTGATCGGGCCGTTCAACGGCAACAAGTTCGATGCCAGCCTGAAGATCAAGACGCCGGAATCGGTCGACCTTTCGGTTACTCACGAACTCGATGACCAGTGGACCCTCTACGCGGGCAGCACCTGGACCCGCTGGAGCCGCCTGGAAAACATCACCGTGCAGAACGATGTGCCTGCGCCACTGGCAGGTTCGGCATTCCAGACCATCACCGAAGAGCAGAACTGGCACGACACCTGGGCACACGCCATTGGTGCATCGTACAAGGTCAACAAGGAGTGGGTACTGCGTACCGGCTTTACCGTTGACCAGTCGCCAACCAACAACCACGACCGTTCGCCGCGCATCCCGACAGGTGATCGCAAGGTGTTCAGCCTGGGCGCAGGCTGGAGCCCGAATGACGACATGACCATTGACGTGGCCTATTCCTACCTCTGGGAAGAAGACACCAAGGTCAACCAGGTCAGCGCAACCAAGGGCAGCTACCAGGCCAAGTACGAGAACAGCGCGCACGGTGTCGGTGCGTCGCTTACCTATCGTTTCTGACGGTACGCGCTGCCTGAAAAAACCGCCCTCGCGGTTGATGCCTGTCAGTTAAGCGTTATTGGGGCTGCTTTGCAGCCCTTCGCGGGCACGCCCGCTCCCACAGGTTTAGCGCTGAACTCAAGAAAAGCGCCATCCCCTGTGGGAGCGGGCGTGCCCGCGAAGGGTCGCAAAGCGGCCCCAAATTACTTAACTGACTGGCATTACCCTCGTGGCGGTTTTTTCACGCCTGGACCTGCCAGGTGTCAGCCAGGTGTTCACGCAGGTACGCCGCGAACACGCGCACAGCAGGCGTCATGGCAAAGCGGTCTGCCAGGCACAGGTAGATGTCCATCGGCTCGGTCTGGGCGTATGCCTGGCCGTTGTCGCTGTATTCAAACAACGGCACCAGCGCACCTGAAGCCAGATGTGGCCGCACGATGAATTCGGCCAGGCGGGTAATACCACCATCATGCACGGCCATGTGGGTCAGCGCATCGATGTCGTCACTGATGAGCACGTTGCCGAACACCGGCTCGAAGCGCAGCCCGTCGCGCATGAACCCCCAACGTAGCAGGCGGCCGTCCACCGGGTAGCGGAACACCAGGCACCGGTGATCGCGCAGGGCCTCAGGCGTGCTCGGTAGGCCGGCGCTTCGCAAGTAGCCGGGTGAGGCGCAGCAAATGAACGGGATACGGGCGATGTGCCTGGCCAGCAGCTGCTCTTCCAACTGCGGGGTGATGCGCAGGCTCACGTCGACATCTTCACGGGCATGGTTGACGCGCCGATCGGTCGTTACCAATTCTATCGAAAGCAGTGGGTAGCGGGCGCTGAAGGCGGGTATCAGGGGAGCCACTACATGGCGACCGAACGCCGAGGTCGAAGCAATGCACAGTCGGCCTTGGGGTTCACTGTCTGGGGCGGTGATGGCCTGCTCGGCTTCGGCAAGATCACGTTCGATATGACTGACACGTTGGTAGTACTGGTTGCCTGCGGGTGTCAGGGACATGCTACGGGTTGTGCGGGTAAGCAGGCGCACCTGCAGGTGGCTTTCCAGGCGGGCGAGGTTCTGGCTGACCGCTGCCGGGGTGAGGCCGAGGTTACGGGCGCCAGCGGCAATGCTGCCGGCTTCGACCACTTTGATGAAGCAACGGATGGCGTTGAGCAGGTCCATGCAGTGGCCCTTGATTCGTAAGCATCTCTTTATAAAGAACTCAGTATTGCTGGTCTACTGCTGCCATTGCGAGGGTTGCTAGCCTGCGGCTTCACTTAACTTCAAGGAGTACGCATGAACGATCTGTCCCCCACCCGCCGCCGCCGCAAATTGCACCCCGTCGCCACGCCCTATGTTTTCGCGTTCTACATGTCTTCGATCATGGCGTTATTGATGAGCTTTGTTATTACAGCAGCGAACTCTGGCGTTACCCCGGACTACCTGAGCAATGTATTGAAGGCCTATCAGTTGGCGATGCCGGTGGCGTTTGTCTGTGTATTGATGGTGAGGCCGGTGGTTGTACGGCTGGTGGCGATCACGGTGCATGCCAAGTGAGGTTGCCCACCGCTGGTACAGGTGGCGCTGGCCCACATCTTCAACCCCCGCATAGCTGTTGATCTGGCTTTTGATCTGGCTCTTGATCTGGCTCTTGATCTGGCTCTTGATCTTGATCTTGATCTTGATCTTGATCTTGATCTTGATCTTGATC
>NZ_BCBD01000153.1:0-13108 GCF_001320345.1 Pseudomonas sp. NBRC 111127
GCCTTGGCCAGCAGGTAACTGCCGGTGCAGATACCGCCCAGGGGCAGGTGTTGCCGTGCCAGGTGGCGCAGCCATTCGATCAGCGGGCGGTTGCCGCGGCCACGGTCGATCGGGTTGGCGCCTACCACCAGCAGCGTGTCCAGGGCAGGGGCGTTGGCGATGCTGTAGTCGGGCAGTACGCGCATGCCGTTGCTGGCCACCACCGGTGCCTCATCCGCCGCAATCAACACACTGCGAAACAAGGTTTGATGTGCGGCCAGGTTGGCCATGCGCAGGGTTTCGACGGCCGATGCCAGGCCGATCGTGGTGAAATTGGGCAAAATCAGAAAGCCGAAGGTCTTGACCGAACAACGCTTTACACTTGAAAGCGGCGGGTTTGCAGAAACGGGGTGGACCATTGCGCTGTACCTGTGCAAGCTGAGCCGTGGTTTGTCAGGGGCAGTGAAAAACAGGGCCTCGCGTGGTGCTTGTTGTTATAGGTCGTTGCCGGGTCGATCTTACACCCAGGGCGCAGCGGCCAGGAATGGCTCTGCCCGTTGGCAGGGCCGACAGTGATCGCATAGAGAAGGTGATTGTCAGTGAACCCCGAAACCTTGCTGGCAAGCCTGCCAGGCTACGCTATCGCACCTGAGTCGATTCAGGTGCTGCCCGATGCCAAGGCCTACCGTGCCTGCCTGCTCGAGCGTATCGGCATGGCCACCCGGCGCATTGTCATCGTGGCCCTGTACCTGCAGGAAGACGAGGCAGGCCAGGAAATACTGGACGCCTTGTACCAGGCCAAGGCCGCGCGCCCAGGCCTGCAAATCACCGTCGTGGTCGACTGGTTCCGCGCCCGCCGCGGGCTGCTGGGGGCCGGGCGTCAGCCGGGCAATGCGGCCTGGTACCAGGCCCAGCGCCAGTTGCACGGGCTGGAGATCGCCATCCATGGGGTGCCGGTGCAGACCCGCGAGCTGTTTGGGGTGTTGCACCTCAAGGGCAGCATCATCGACGACTGTGTGATCTATACCGGTGCCAGCCTGAACAACGTGTACCTGCACCGTTTCAATCGTTACCGCCTGGACCGCTATCACCTGTTCCAGTCACCGGCACTGGCGGACGCCATGGCCGACCTGGTGCAGCGCCTGCTGCATCCGGCCGCCACGCCGCGTCTCGATCTGCCGGCGCCACCTTCTACCCGTAGCCTGCGCGGTGACATCCGGCGCTTGCGCGCGCGGTTGCGGCGCATGGCCTATCAGGCCCCGGCCCCTGAGCCAGGGCAGAGCCTGCGGGTCATACCGCTGCTGGGCGTGGGTCGAGGCAACCGGTTGAACCGGGCCGTGTGCGCATTACTGGCGGCGGCGCAGGCGCAGATCATCATCAGTACGCCGTATTTCAACCCGCCACGTGTCGTGATGCGCGAGCTTGACCAGGCGTTGGCACGTGGGGTGCGGGTTGAGTTGATTGTCGGCGACCGCACAGCGAACGACTTCTATATCCCCCCAGGCGAACCATTCAGCGCCAGTGGCGCGTTGCCTTACCTGTACGAGGACACCTTGCGCGCCTTCGTTCGGCGCCGCCAGGCGGCGATAGCCAGCGGGCAGCTACAAGTGCGCATCTGGAACGACCCGGGGCATACGTTTCATGCCAAGGGGGTGTGGGTCGATCAGCGTTATTCGCTGCTGACCGGCAACAACCTGAACCCGCGGGGGTTCAACCTGGACCTGGAGAACGGCTTGCTGATCGACGACCCGCATGGGCAATGGTTGGCGCCGCGTGAAGCGGAGCTCGACGGGTTGCGCCATTTCGCGCCGCCGATCGATTCGCTGGAGGCCCTGGGGGTGAAGGCCGAACACCCCAAGGAAGTGCGCCGGTTCCTGCGGCGTTTGCGCTACAGCCGCCTGGAACCGTTGATCAAGCGGGTGTTGTGACACCGGCTGAAGCACGGCGCGGTAGCGCAACGATCTGGCGCAAGGAAATGGCCGCCTGGGCCTGACCGAGGGCCTCATGAAGGGAAGCTGACTGATCGTCAGGTCAGCTATTCAGCCTGCGGTGATATCAATATGATATCGGTGCTGCCGCAGGCGTTCCTGCGGTTGAGCTATGATTTACGGGCTCCCGACCAGGGCCCCTCTGAAAAGTCATCACAAGCGCATACAATCGCGCCCTTTTCCTTGTTAACCAGATAGGCCAAAGCGTATATGGCGCTAGATCCACCTACGATGCTGACCATTTCGGTTGCCCTGGCAGCAGCGGCTGCCCTGTATTTGGCAATTGAGTGGCGCAGTGTTCGCGAGTCCTCGCTACTGTTCTGGAGCGCAGGCTTCGCCACCATCACGGTCGGTTGCGTGCTGGCCTTGTTGCGCGGGATCGGTTTGCTGTTCATTGGCATCTGGTTCGCCAATGGCTTGCTGGTGGTGGCCCATGGGTTCTTCTTGTGGGGTGTGCTGCGCTTTACCCAGGAGCGTCTGTCACGGGCCTGGCTGGTCATCGTGCTGGTCTGGTTCGCCCTGCTGCTGTTGCCCGTGGGGCCGCAGTGGTCGAAGGTGATGTTGATGGTCAACTCGTTGCTGGTGGCGGCGCTGACCCTCAAGGCGAGCTTCCTGTTGCGGCCGCATGGCAAGTCGTTGAGCGTTGGCGCGGTGCAGCTGCGCTACGTGCTGTTGCTCCATGGTGTGTTCTATGTGGTCAAGGCAATCATTGCGATTGCACCGGGTACCTTGATTGACCTGGCCACGTTTGGCGGGCTGATCATTCAGGTTTCGCTGGTGGAGGGGGCGATGGCGATCATGCTGATTGCCTTGTCGATGACTGGCACCGTGCGTTACCGACGCGAGGAGCGGATTGCCCGGTTGGCGGCACGCGACCCGCTCACCGCGCTGTATAACCGGCGGGCCCTGGAAGTGCGGGCAGCCCCTTTTTTCAAGGACGTCAGCCCAACCCAGCCTGGTGCATTGCTGCTGATCGACATCGACAATTTCAAGCTGGTCAATGACCTGCATGGGCATATTGCCGGGGATCGGTTGCTGGTCGCCCTGAGCGAGATGATCCGTACGGTGCTGCCGGAGCGCTCGTTGGCGGCGCGTTTAGGCGGGGACGAGTTCGTCATATTGCTCAGTGGCACCAGCAATGAGCGGGTGTTGGACCTGGGTGGGATCTTGCGGGAACAGTTCCAGCTGTATGCGGGCAAGACGGTGCCGACGCCGGAGGCGGTGACGCTCAGTATTGGCGCCAACCTGTTCGACCAGCCGCCGGCGAGTCTGGCGGCACTGATCGAGCAGGGTGATGTGGCGTTGTATCAGTCCAAGCGGGGTGGGCGGGACAGTATTCGTTTTGTCGAGCGGTCGATGGCGGGGGTTGGCCAGTGAGGCTTCAGCCTTGGTCAGCCCTGATACGATCCCTGTGGGAGATTCTATGGTTTCTGGCAAGGGTAGCCGCAGCATCTTCAGCGCCTGTGAGATCGAGCGCCGCCCGCGCGGCGCTCGACCTCACAGGCGCTGCATATCTTGTGGTAAACACGTCGCTGTCAGGTCACGACCTGATAGCACGGTACATACGCCGCCCCGCCGGGCAACTTCATCCGGTGCTGGTCGACGAACGCCTGCAGCAACCGCCCCAGTGGATCGAGCACAGCGCTGTCGCCACGAATCTGATAAGGGCCGTGCTCCTCGATCAGGCGGATACCCTTGTCCTTGACGTTGCCGGCCACGATGCCGGAAAACGCCCGGCGCAGGTTGGCCGCCAGTTCGTGCGGTGGCAAGTCGCGGCGCAAGTCCAGTTCTGCCATCGCCTTATGCGTAGGGTCGAAGGGGCGCTGGAAGCTCTCCTCGATCTTCAGCAACCAGTTGAAGTGGAAGGCATCGTTGCGCTCGCGGCGGAACTGCTTCACCGCCTTGAGCCCGTCGACCATGTGCCGGGCAACTTCTGCCGGGTCGTCGATGATGATCTCGTACAAGCGGTGTGCCGCCTCGCCCAGCGTGGCACCGACAAAGGCATGCAACTGCTGCAGGTAGGGTTCGGCACTGCGTGGGCCGGTGAGCACCACCGGGAACGGCAGGTCGTGGTTGTCCGGGTGCATGAGGATACCCAGCAGGTAGAGGAATTCCTCTGCCGTACCGGCGCCACCGGGGAAGATGATGATGCCGTGGCCGACACGCACGAAGGCTTCCAGACGCTTCTCGATGTCCGGCAGGATCACCAGTTCGTTGACGATCGGGTTGGGCGCTTCGGCAGCGATGATGCCCGGCTCGGTCAGGCCCAGGTAGCGGCTGCCATGCATGCGCTGCTTGGCATGGGCAATGGTCGCGCCCTTCATCGGACCCTTCATCACGCCCGGGCCGCAACCGGTGCACACGTCCAGCTTGCGCAGCCCCAGTTCGTGCCCGACCTTCTTGGTGTACTGGTATTCCTCGCTGCTGATCGAGTGGCCGCCCCAACACACCACCATCTTCGGCTCCACACCCGGGCGCAGGGTGCGGGCGTTGCGCAGCAGGTGGAACACGTAATCAGTGATGCCCTGGGAGCTTTCCAGGTCGATGCGCTGGCTGGCCAGTTCGCTTTCGGTGTAGACAATGTCGCGCAGGGCGCTGAACAGCATTTCGCGGGTGCTGGCGATCATCTCGCCATCGACAAAGGCGTCGGCCGGGGCATTCTGCAGCTCCAGGCGCACGCCACGGTCCTGTTGGTGGATGCGCACCTCGAAGTCCCGGTAAGCCTCGAGGATGGTCTTGGCGTTGTCGACATGGGCGCCGGTGTTGAGGATGGCCAGGGCGCACTGGCGGAACAAGGTGTAAAGGCTACCGGTACCGACTTCACTCAGTTGCTGCACTTCACGTTGTGACAGCGTCTCCAGGCTGCCTTTGGGGCTGACGGATGCATTGATGACATGGCGTTGAGGCATCTAAGTCTTTCCTGTGCGGGTAAAACATCCTTCTTGGACAGCACCATACCGAGAAATGTGGGCGGCCACGAGGGGGGCGGTGAAAAACCTTTGCAGGGCTGCGCCTGCTTCGCCGCCCGGTTGCCGATCAGCTCAACAACTTCTGCACCCCGAGGGTGATTGCCAGGCCGCCGCCAACCAGCCACAGGTTGAGCAGCGCCCCGGTCGCCAGCGCCCGTGGCCCGGCCTGACGAATCTGGCTCAAGCGCGTCTCCATGCCCAGCGCGGTCATCGCCATGGTCAGGGCGAAGGTGTCCAGGCCGTTGAGCGCCTGGGTCACGCTGCCGGGCAGCACCTGCAGCGAGTTCACCAGCACCAGGCCGAGGAAGCCGAAGGCGAACCAGGGCATGGCGATGCGGCCGTTGCCTTTGCCCTGGCCAGCCTGGCGCGAACGGCTGATCCACAGGCCGACCACCAGCAGCACGGGTACCAGCAGCATGACCCGGGTCATCTTGACGATGGTCGCGATGTGGGTGACTTCCGGGCTGACGTTGCTGGCGGCGCCGACCACCTGGGCCACTTCGTGGATGGTGCCGCCCAGCAGCAGGCCGGCACCCAAGGTGTCCAGGTGCAGCCAGCCAGCGTTGATCGCCAAGGGGTAGACGAACATTAACAAGGTGCCGAACAGCACCACACTGCCCACCGCCATGGCGCTCTTGTGCGGGGCGCTGCGCAGCGCCGATTCGAATGCCAGCACGGCGGCTGCCCCGCAGATGGCGCTACCGGCGGCCGTCAGCAGCGCGGTGTCGCGGTCGAGCTTGAAGACTTTCATGCCGCACCACAGGCCGATCAGCAATGTGCTGCCAACCACCAGCAGCGAGACGATTAGCCCCGACCAGCCTACCTCGGCAATTTCCTGCAGGCTCACCCGCAGGCCGAAGAACGCCACGGCAATGCGTAACAAGCCGCGAGCGGAAAAATTGATACCCGCGGCCCAGCTTGCCGGCACGCCGTCACGCAGCGCGTTGCCATACAGCGCACCGGCGACGATGCCGACAATCAGCGGGCTGATGCCAAGCCTGGCGATGGCGGGTATGGCCGCCAGTTGCGTGACAGCCAGCGCGAACAGCGCGACGAACAGGATGCCATTGAGCCGCCCTTTGGTAGAAAGGGTAGGGGTGTAGGCAGGATGGGACGGTACCGTGGCCATGTGAGTCCTCCGGGCAATGATTCGACGAGGCCTACGTTAATCCGGTTATAAGCTTATAAAAAATCGTAATTTGGGATGGCAAATATCTGCTTTGCTGATATTTTGAATTCATGACCCCAGAACAGCTGATAACATTCGCCACCGTTGCCGAGCATGGCAACATCAGCCATGCGGCCCAGGCCCTGCACCTGTCGCAGCCTGCGGTTTCCGGGCAGCTCAAGCTGCTGCAGGAGGCGTTCGGCGAACCCCTCTACCAACGGGCCGGTCGTGGCGTGCGCCTGACAGCGGCTGGCGAGCAACTGCTCGCACACGCCGAGCGCCTGCGCGATACCTTCCGCCAGGCCCAAGCCCTGCGCGAGGCCATGCGCGGGTTGGAGCGCGGCACCTTGCGCATTGGCGCCAGCACTACGCCCGCCAGTTACCTGTTGCCTTACCTGATTGCCGATTTTCATCGGCAGTACCCGGACGTGCTGGTGACGACCTCGCATGGCAACACGGCGGAGATCGTGGCGGCACTGGACAGCGTCGATATCGCCCTGATCGAGGGGCCGCCCGGCCATGAGTTGCCCCTGGGCACGCACACCACGCCGTGGCACGAGGACGAAATCGTGGCGATCGTCCCGCGCGGGCACCCCCTGGCAGGCACGCACAAGCAGCCATTGGCGGCGCTGGGGGCCTATCCGTTGGTGTTGCGTGAAAGCGGCTCGGGGGTGCGGCAGGTCGTTGAGCGGGCATTCGCACGTGATGGCGTAGCCATGCGTGTGGCGCTGGAAATCGCCGGTGTGGAGGGGGTGAAGGAAGCGGTGCGTGCCGGCATGGGCATCGGCTTTGTTTCAGCCATGTCCATACGCCACGAAGACGGTGCATTGCAACGGTTGCAGGTGAGCCCTCAGGCATTGCTGCGGCGTTTTTCCATACTGATGCCGCACGCCGCCACGCCCTCGCGGGCGGCCGCACGGTTTCTGGCGTTGTGCATGGCCATGCCACAGGTGGCGTGACGGTGCCGGCCTGGTGGGCGCAAGTTCACCCGCGATGAAGCCGGCACAGCGGCCATCAATTCACCTTGAAAACGTGCTTCATATAGGCCACGAAATTCTCGTCCCGGCATTGGGTTTTTCCAGGGCTGTCGGAAATTTTCGCCACCGGCGCCCCATTGCACGCGGTCATCTTGATAACCATGTTCATCGGCGCTACCCCCGGGATATCGCACGTTAGTTGGGTACCAATGCCGAAGCTCACATTGATCCGCTCATGCAGCGCCCGGTACAGCCCCAGCGCCTTGGCAAAATCCAGCCCATCGGAGAAGATCAGGGTCTTGCTCTTTGGGTCGATCCCCAGCCGCTCATAATGGGCAATGGCTTTTTCCGCCCACGCCAGTGGATCGCCAGAGTCGTGCCGCAAGCCATCGAACAGCTTGGCGAAATACAGGTCGAAATCGCCGAGGAAGGCATCCATGGTGATGCAGTCGGTCAACGCTATGCCGAGCAGCCCTCGGTACTCCCTGACCCAGCATTCCAGTGCGGCGGCCTGGCTGTCGACCAGGCGCGGGCCCAACTGCTGGTGCGCCATGAACCATTCGTGGGCCATGGTACCCAGGGGCTTGAGCTCGAACTCACGCGCCAGGTGCACGTTGCTGGTGCCAACGAAGCGCCCCGGGAAATCATGCTTGAGGATATGCACGACTTCTTCCTGTACCCGGTAGGAGAAGCGCCGGCGCGTGCCGAAGTCCGCCAACTGGAAACCGGCCAGCTCTTGTGCACTGGCCTCGGCCTTCAGCCAGTCGAGCTTCTGGTACAAGCGCTCGCCGACCTGTTCGATCACCACGTCACGGTAGCGGTAACGGTTGCGCACCTCGCTGATGATCGCCAGCAGCGGGATCTCGTAGAGAATCACGTGCAACCAGGGCCCGCGTACGCGCACTGCCAGTTGCCCGGCGGCGTCCAGGCCCACCTGTACATAGCGCAGGTTGAAACGGAACAGGCTTAGAAAGCGAATGAAATCCGGTTTGAGGAAGGGGATTTTCTCCAGATAGGCCAACTGGTCGTGGGTCACCGTGACCTCGGCCAGCTGTTCTATCTGGTAGCGGATTTCAGCCAGGTAGGGAGACAAGTCTTCGTCGTTGCGGCAACGAAACTCCCATTCCACCTCGGCGTTGGGGTAGTTGTGCAGCACTGCCTGCATCATGGTGATCTTGTAGAAATCGGTGTCCAGCAGGTTCTGGATGATGCGTGGGCCGAAAACACTTTCGCTCATGGGCGTTGTTCCTTGATCAGGGCAAGCTGGTGGTCGAGCGCGGCTTCGTCGCCGCAGAGGATGACCCCCTCTGCGGCCAAGGCGCCGCACGCCTCGATAGCGCCTGCCTGAGTCAGCGCACGGCAAGCCGGCAGGTACAGCAGCACCTCGAAGCCGGCCTGGCGCAGTTGCCGGGCGGTGGTCTTGACGCAGTAGTCCAGGGCCAGGCCGCCGACGATCACCGCGCCGACCTGGTGTACCTTGAGGTATTCGATTACCCCCGTGGAACGGCGTTCGGCGAGGTCGTGATAGCAGGCGCCGTAGGGGTGCAGGTCGGGCTCGACACCCTTCCACACGAAGTAGTCGTAATCGATGGGCGCCGGCAGGCCAGGCAGCAGCTCGAACCCAGGGGTGCCGGGGACGCAGTGGCTGACCCAGGTCAGGTCGGCGTTGGCCATTTGCAGGGGCTGCAGCATGTGCGCCGGGTCGGCGACAACCCAGGCGGCATTGGCCGGGTGGGCATCTTTGCTGCCCAGGCGCAGGTCCGCGCGCACGGCCATGGTGTTGAGGTCAACCGCAATCTCATGGCCTTCGGGAACCGGGAGTTCCTGCGGCGCGTTGCCGGTGAAGCCGTTCTGCGCATCGACATCGAAACTGGCGATTTTCATGGCGGTTCTCCTTGCTGGACTGGCCACATAATCTACCTGGTGATCTAAGTATGTCAAGCGTATATCCCTATGGATTTGCTTGTTGATTTACTTAGTGTCTCTGGTGGATTATTAGGCCAGTGAACGAGGAGCAACCCGGTGAGTACAGTTGAAGTCCTGGCCAGTGTCGATATCGTGACCCTGCGCCTGGCCCCCGATGCGCAGCATCTGCAAGTGTTGTTGCACCGCCGTGAGCGCGAGCCGCACGCCGGCCGGTGGGCGTTGCCGGGGGTGATCGTCAATGGTCGAACCCCTGACATCAGCCTGGAGGCCGCGGCCGAGCGCGCGTTACGCGAAAAAACCCGGCTGGTGCCGTGCTACATGGAGCAGGTGGGTACCGAGGGCAATGCGTTTCGCGATCCGCGGGGCTGGTCGCTGAGCACCTATTACCTCGCCTTGATCGGCCCTGGGCAGGCAGCCTTGGGTGAGCAGTTGGCGTTTTTCGACCTGGACAGTGTGTTGGCGCGCAAGGTGCTCTTGCCTTTCGACCACACGTTGCTGGTGGAACGGGCCCGCGAGCGGCTGGCGGCAAAGACCGTGTACAGCAGCCTGCCGCTGTACCTGCTGGCGGAGAAATTCACCGTGCTCGATGCCCTGGGGGCGGTTCAGGCATGCCTGGGGCAGACGGTGAACAGCACCTCGCTGCGTAAACGCCTGGAGCGCTTGCGTGAGCTGGGGTGGGTGAAGGACACCGGGGAGAAGAACCAGCCCAGGCTGGGCCGGCCGCAGCAGTTGTATCAGCACACCCCGCTGGGTGGGCGGGTGTTCATGTTTGATCGCAGCTTGTTGCCGGAGGGAGGTTAGAGTTCGGCTTGAGGGGCAAGGGGGCGCCGCGACCGAGCGCCCCACCTGCGGTGTTCGGTCATGTATGGGTCAGCTTCCGGCATCGGAGCTCCCAGCGATGGTGCACAACCATCTGCTGGGATTTGCCGGCGCAGCAAACTCAGTGCCCCATGGCCAACTTGGCACTCAGCTGCCGGCGCCGGTAAGCACTGTCACGGCTGGCCAGCCACCAGTACAGCGGCGAAGTCACCGCCAGCCCTACCAGCCACGACAGGTCGGCGCCGTTGATGTGCTCGGAAATCGGCCCCACGTACAGCGGCGTGTTCATGAACGGGATCTGCACCACGATACCGACCGCATAAGCGAGCAGTGCCTGCGGGTTGTAACGGCCATAGATACCGCCATCGACCTGGAAGATCGACTGGATGTCGTAGTCGCCCTTGTGGATGGCATAGAAGTCGATGAGGTTGATCGCCGTCCACGGCACCAGCACCACCAGCAACACCAGCACCATGTCGACGAAGTGGCCAATGAAGTCCGCCGAAGCGAACACGGCGACCACGCAGCACGCCGACAGCACGATCAGCGACAGTACCGCGCGGCTCTTGGCAGTCGGGATCCAGCGGTAGGCGAAGGTTTGCACCAGGGTGATGATCGACAGCACCGCGCCATACAGGTTGAGGGCGTTGTGGCTGATGACGCTGAGCAGGAACAGCACCAGCATGACGGGGCCGAGGGTCCCGGTGGCCAGTTTGACCGCATCCATGGTGTCCATGCCGGCCGGAATGGCCAGGACCGCCACGGCGCCGAAGATGAACGACAGGCTCGAACCCAGGGCCGAGCCCAGGTAGGTGGTCCAGAAGGTCGAGCTGACTTTCACGACTGCCGGCAGGTAGCGTGAGTAGTCCGACACGTAGGGCGCAAAGGCGATTTGCCACAGCGCCGCCAGCGACACGGTGGCCAGCCAGCCGGCCAGGTTGAAGCTGCCGCGGCTGAGGAAGTCGTCGCTCTGCACATGGGTGAAGATATAGCCGAAGCCGACCACGATGCCGATACCCAGCACCCAGGTGCCGATGCGGTTGAGGACGTGGATGAAGCGGTAGCCGATGATGCCGATGATGCCCGAACCCAGCGCGCCGATGACGATGCCGACCGGCACCGGTACTGCGTCGACCACACCGTGCAAAGACTTGCCGGCGAGCACGATGTTGGAGGCGAAGAAGCCGATGTACATGACCCCGGCAATCACTACCACCAGCAGCGCGCCCAAGGTACCGAACTGGGCACGGCTCTGGATCATCTGCGGGATGCCCATTTGCGGGCCCTGGGCCGAATGCAGGGCCATCAGCACGCCACCGAGCAGGTGGCCCACCAGGATGGCCACGATGCCCCATACCAGGTTCAGGTGAAACAGCTGCACGCCCAACGCGCCGGTGACGATGGGCAACGGCGCAATGTTGCCGCCGAACCACAGCGTGAACAGATCCCTTACCTTTCCATGGCGGTCTTGCGGTGGCACATAGCCGATCGTGTGTTTTTCTATGAGGGGTGCCGAATTGGCTGCACTGGTCATGACTGACTCCAAGGCAAGGTAGGGCATTGGCAACTGCCCGGGTGCGTGCCGGCGATGGGCGACGCGTTCTTGTTGGAGCGATGATGCGGGCCGCTGGGGTAACGGGAAATTAGTAAATATGTACCTTTAAGCCTTAAAAAACCTAAGGCTGACAAAAGCTTAAGCGGCTGACGGTAGCAAGGAGGGTGCCAGTTGGCTGAAGGGCTTGGGGTAGAGGGGGTGCGCGTTGTGTGGGCGGTGATGGGTGAGCTTTGCTGGTGCGACCCGGGCATTTTTGGGGCACAGGGCCAGCACCGGCTAACGCATGAAGTGCACCTTGCCGGTATCGTCATTACCCATGTACATGCCATACACCCCAGCCTGCCGCTCCAGGATGTAACGTTCGAGAATCTGCCGGATCGCCGGGTAGTAGATCTGATCCCAAGGGATCTCATCCGGTGCGAAGAACTTGTACGCCAACGTTTCCGGCCCGTATTGCCCGGTTTCTTCGGTCACGATGGCGCGGAAGATGATGTAGACCTCGCTGATTTTCGGCACGCTGAAAATCGAGTACGGGGAAATGATGTCGGCCCGCACGCCGCTCTCTTCCCACACTTCGCGCAGCGCCGCCTGCTCGGTGGTCTCGCCTGCTTCCATGAAACCCGCCGGCAACGTCCAGGTGCCGGGGCGTGGCGGGATGGCACGCTGGCACAGCAGGTACTTGCCGTCGCGCTCGATGATGCACCCGGCGATGATCTTCGGGTTGATGTAGTGGATGTAGCCGCAGCCGCCACAATGCAGGCGTTCGTGGGTGTCACCTGCAGGAACGCCCCGGGCCAGTTCCTTGGTGCAGTGCGGGCAGTAGCGCGGGGCGTTGGGCATGATCAGCGGCCTGTGGGTGGCGTTAAATACGTGGATCCTTCAGCGCCAGGGGCTCGACGATGTCGCGCACCTTGACGTGGTCTTCCTGCTTCTGGCGCAGGTAATCCAGGGCTACCTTGGCAGCCGCACGCACATGGTCGACCGAGGCCTGGTGGGCAACCAGCGGGTCGCCACCCTTGATCGCCTCGACCATCTTTTCCATCTCGCGGTTGCTGGCGCCACGGCGGTTTTCCTGCGACACCGAGGTGGCGCGCAGGTAGCTGATGCGTGCCTGCAACTGGCGCAACTGCTGCGCCGCCACCTGGTTGCCGGAGCCTTCCAGCAGCACGTCGTAGAAGCCTTGAACCGAGTCCAGCACCTGCTGCAACTCGCCTTCTTCCAAGGCTTCGCGGTTGACCTCCAGCGCGCGTTCCAGGGCACGGATGTCCTTGGCCTTGGCGTTGAGGGTGAACAGCTGCACGATCAGGCCTTCGAGTACGCAACGCAGCTCGTAGATGTCGCGGGCGTCTTCCAGGGTGATGATGGCCACCCGTGGGCCCTTGGCGTCGGCGAATTCCACCAGGCCTTCGGATTCCAGGTGACGCAGCGCTTCGCGTACCGAGGTACGGCTGACCCCAAGGCGGTCGCAGAGGTCGCGTTCGACCAGGCGGTCGCCAGGCAGCAGGTGGAAGTTCATGATCGCCGCGCGCAGCTTGTCTAGCACGATTTCGCGCAGGGTAACGGGGTTGCGGTTGACCTTGAAGCTGTCGTCGAGTGGCTGGCGTTTCATCAAGTGCGCTCTTAAAGAGGCTGCCCGGCCGCAACCGCAATAGCACCACGAACCTTGGGTGCTCCTTGCGTGGGTTCGAACAGCCCGGTGTTAACGGGTTGGCTCCGCATCGGCTTCA
>NZ_BCBD01000154.1:0-13059 GCF_001320345.1 Pseudomonas sp. NBRC 111127
ACCCGGCCAGCAGTAGCCCCATCATCTTGCATATGCGCTGAAGGGGGCATGCCTGAGCCAACCTTCTCGACAGTGTTGTAACGGAGTTTCCATGGAAAGCATCGACCTGCTGGTGCTGCGCACCACCCGCGACTGGCTTGCCGGCGGCCACCGCGCCCTGCTTGCCACGGTCGCCCGTACATGGGGCTCTTCACCGCGCCCGGTCGGCTCGATGATGGCGCTGCGCAGCGATGGCCGGGTGGTTGGCAGCGTATCCGGTGGCTGTATCGAGGACGACCTCATCCACCGCTACACCAGCGCCTATGGCGGCCCCGGCATGCCCAGCGGCCAGCCGCAGGTGGTGCGCTACGGCGTCAGCGCCGACGAAGCCCACCGTTTCGGCCTGCCCTGCGGCGGCACCCTTGAACTGGTGCTGGAGTTCGCGCCCGCGTTGTCGCACCTGGAACAACTGCTGGCCAGCCTGGACAGCGGCAACCTGATGTGTCGCCAACTCGACTTGCACACGGGTGCTGCCAGCCTGGTTGCCACCGCTAGCCCACAACTGTTCAGGTTTGATGGCCAGCGCCTGTGCAGCACCCTTGGGCCTGGTTACCGCCTGCTGCTGATCGGTGCTGGCGCCCTGGCCGAGTACCTCGCAACCATGGCCCTGTTCAACGGCTTCAGTGTCTCGTTGTGCGACCCGCGCCCGGAATACACGGCAGGCTGGAGCATCCCCGGCGTTACCCTGCTGCCAGGCATGCCAGACGATGTGGTCCGTGCCTTCAAGGCAGATGTGCGCAGCGCCATCGTTGCCGTCAGCCATGACCCCAAGCTGGACGACCTGGCCTTGCTCGAAGCCTTGCACAGCCCGGCCTTCTACATTGGCGCCATCGGCTCGCGGCGCAACAGCCAACTGCGCCGTGAGCGGCTGATCGCGCATTTCGGCGAAAGCGAAGCGTCGCTGCAGCGTTTGCATGGACCGATAGGCATCTATATCGGCAGCAAGACCCCGGCGGAAATCGCCGTCAGCGTGATGGCCGAGCTGCTGGCGGCAAAAAATGATGTGCATTTGCCTGGCGCGGTCAACGTCAGCAACGCCAAGGAAGCCGAGCAGCTGGCCCACGCGCTGTAGCAACGGCCTGCGCACGACCTGTCATTGCCATTGCTCCATGTTCTGCTTCAACAACTGCTGCGGCAGGGCTCCGCCCACGATCCTGGCCATTTCCCGGGCCAGTGCTGCGCGCAGCTGTGGCTGGTTGCAGGGTGAATTATGCGAAATGGCCAGGTACAACCCTTCACTGGAGACCGGTGGCTGCAGTACCTGCACGGCACCGCCAATACCCAGTGTGCGCGCCAGGGCCATGCCAGGGTACTGTTCGTAAACCACGTAGGCACTGCGCTTGTGCACCAGTTTTTCGAACGCCTGGCGAGCAGTGGGTACCGCTTCGAGCGTGAGATGAGCCTGCGCGTACTCATCGAACTGCTGGCCATGGCTGTTGTTCACCAACGTACCGCCCTTGCGGCCCTTCAGGTCCGCCCATTGCCGGTAGGCAAAGGCGTCACCCTGGCGCACCCAGACCACGCTGGGGGTGGCCAGGAACGGTGGCTCGATGAAGTCCATGTGCTGTTGCCGCGCCTCGGTGCGAAAGTACCCGGCCAGAAGGTCGATCCGCCCAGTGCGCACTTCTTCCTGCGCGCGTGACCACGGCCCCGCGTACACTACGTCGATCTCCAGCCCGAGCTGCTTGCCCAGGTGCTTGAGCAAATCGGCATTGGCACCCATCAACTGCTGCGGGTTGCGCGGATCGCGCCACAGGTAAGGCGGGTATTCGGGGTTACCGGTGGCGGTCAACCGCCGGCATGTGTCATCGGCTACCGCCGCCAGGGGCAGCAGCATCAGGCACAACAAGGGCAAGGCGTGGCGCAGGCAACGCTTGATCATCAACGACCCTCGGCAGTTGTAACTTCGCCGCCCCGCTGGGTGACCAATGGCTTGAGCAATGCTGGTCGGCTGCATCAGGTGTGGGGCTGTATACAGTCTGGACCATCAGAGGCCGACTAGTGGACCTTTTATGGGCAAAAAAAGGAGTGCGGCCCATCGCCGGCAAGCCGGGCTCCCACAGGAGCAGCGCAGACCTCAAGCTTTGCGCCCCCTGTGGGGGATGATGGGCTGCCAGCAGGGCCTAACTGACCTGCCGCTTGGCCGCCTTCTTGGCGATGGCCTTCATGCGCGTGGCCGCCCGCTGCACGGTCGCCATCTTCTCGGGGCGCTTCATGCCCCGCCATTTGCGGATTTCCTCGCGGGTACGGCCGCAGCTCACGCACAGCTCACTGTTGAGCTGGCACAGCGAAACGCAGGGGTTGTCGATGTCTTTGGCCATATGCCGTTCAGCCGGGCAATTCAGCCCGCGCGCGCGCGCCAGCATCCTTGAACACTTTGCTCACTTCATCGGCCTTGGCCTTGTTGACCGAGTAGGCGGCCACCAGCTCGTCGACAACGCGTAGGCCTTGTTCCAAGGCCGTCTGCAATTGGTCGGCGTCGCAAGCGTCAGCGATATCCCCAAGGTAAGGCGCGATGAGGTAAACGTAACGGTCTTGCAGCTTGAGCGCTTCCAGCGCATCGAGAGCATGCTGGAACCGCTCGGCTGCGGCAGGGCTCATGCTCAGTTTATCGAAATGAATCAGGCTCACACGGTCAGTGGCCATTATTACGAATCTCCGTTTCCTGGTACGGCCGGGCCCGCACGCGACAGCGCTTCTACGGTGCTTGATGTGCGGCCCCGGGTAATGCCCACCAGCGTACCAGAAGCCGAGACAGAAAGGGCCAATGCCCCCAGAACTAAAAGTATTTGCCAAGTCGCGCAAGGGCAGCCCCAGGACGCTATCGGGACAGGTGCCGGCGCCGACCGCGCAGGATAATTCCGCCAGCACTCCACCCGGCCGAGGCGCCAACGCACTCGGTAGCTCACACAACTACAAGCCTGCACGAACAGGCAAGCCACACAGGGGCCTCAGCATTCATGGTAAAGGAACACATCAACGAAACACTCGACCTTGGCGTTACCGACCCCTCGAAAACCGCAGAAGCCCGCCAGGACCGGCGCTTCGAGGGCAAGCTGGACTGGGTGGTCTTCGGTTTCACCAGCATCCTGGCCATCGCTTTCGTGCTCTGGGGCTTCATCAACCAGGCCAGCCTGGCGCGCAGTGCCTCCACCGCTCAATCGTGGGTCATTCTCAACTTTGGCTGGTTCTTCGTACTGACCTCCACCCTGTTCGTGGTGTTCGTGCTGTGGCTGGCCGCCAGCCGTTACGGGCGGGTACCGCTTGGCCGTGATGGCGAACAGCCAGAGTTTCGCACGGTGTCCTGGGTGGCGATGATGTTCAGTGCCGGCATGGGTATCGGCCTGATGTTCTTCGGCGTGGCCGAGCCGCTGTCGCACTACGTGTCACCGCCGCCCGGCTCGGCCAGCGGGCAGACCAGCGAAGCGATGCAGGTCGCCATGGCGACCACCCTCTTCCACTGGACCTTGCACCCTTGGGCCATGTACGCCATCGTCGGCCTGGTCATCGCCTACGGGACCTTCCGCCGGGGCCGCTCACAGTTGATTTCCGCGGCCTTCCGGCCGTTGATCGGCAAGCACGCCAACGGCCCGCTTGGCCGGCTGATCGACATGATGGCAATCTTCGCCACGCTGTTCGGCTCGGCGGCCTCGCTGGGGCTGGGCGCCCTGCAGATCGCCGGCGGGTTGGAATACAACGGCTGGATCGAGAGCCCCGGCAAGCTGTTCTACATCTCCATCATCACCCTGCTGACCATCGCCTTCGTCTCGTCGGCGGTATCGGGCATCGGCAAGGGCATCCAGTGGTTGTCCAACATCAATATGGTGCTGGCCCTGGTGCTGGCGCTGTTCGTGTTCATGGTCGGGCCGACCCTGCTCATGATGAACTTGCTGCCGACCTCGCTCGGCATCTACATCAAGATGCTGCCGGAAATGATGGCCCGTACCAACGCCAGCGGTGGCGAGCAGATGAACAGCTGGCTGGCCGGCTGGACAGTGTTCTATTGGGCCTGGTGGATTTCCTGGACGCCGTTCGTGGGCATGTTCATTGCCCGCATCAGCCGTGGCCGCACCATCCGCCAGTTCGTTACCGGCGTGCTGCTGGTGCCGAGCCTGGTCAGCCTGGTGTGGTTCACCATCTTCGGCGGCGCGGCCGTCGATGCCCTGCGCGAAGGTGCTTTCCAGCTGGCCAACGGGGCAGTCAACAGCAACCATGCGTTGTACCAGTTGCTGGACAGCTACCCACTGGCCTCGGCGACGTCAGTGCTGGTGATGGTGCTGGTGGGCATCTTCTTTGTCTCGGGCGCCGACGCGGCGTCGCTGGTGATGGGCACGCTGTCGGAGCACGGCACCACCGCACCTTCGCGGCGCACGGTGATCTTCTGGGGCGCGCTGACCGGGACGGTCGCGGCCATCATGTTGGCGATCGGCGACCCACGGGACCCTGGCGAAGCGCTGACCGGGCTTCAGAACCTGACGATCGTGGTGGCCCTGCCGTTTGTGGTGGTGATGGTGCTGCTTTGCCTGGCGCTGTACCGCGACCTGCGCAAGGACCCGATGATGCTGCGCCAGCTGCGCGGCAACGAGCTGATCGAAAAAGCCGTGCTGTATGGGGCGGTGAAGCATGGCGAAGAGTTCTATATCGTGGTGCAGGAGAAAAAGGCGTCGGTCAAGACGGCGGAGGCTGCGAGCGAAACCGCAGACACCTGAACCCGCGCAGCGGTAACGGCTACTGCGCAAAAAAAGCGCCCCACAGGGTAATGCCTGTCAGTTGAGCGTTACTGGGGCTGCTTTGCAGCCCTTCGCGGGCACGCCCGCTCCCACACTCATGAAATGCGCGATCCCCTGTGGGAGCGGGCGTGCCCGCGAAGGGTCGCAAAGCGGCCCCAAATCACTTAACTGACTTGCATTGCCCAAGGGGCGCAAAACATTCACCCAAACCAAAGGAGCTGGAAAGCTACCAAGGTGAATTCACAGGATCGACAGTGGGTACTCGACGATCAGCCGCACTTCGTCCAGGTCCGACTCGAACGCCGTGGCGCGGGTGGTGGCCTGGCGTACCCGTAGCGCCAAGTCCTTGGCCGCACCGCTCTGCACCACGTACTTGACCTCGATATCGCGCTCCCAGCGTTTCTGATCGGTCAGCGGGTTGCCATCGGCACCCCGGCGCATATATACGGCGTTAGCGTTGCTGTAGTCCGCGTCGCTACCTTTGCCGTAGCGGGTCATGAACGACAACCCAGGCACGCCATAGGCCGCCATGTTCAGGTCATAGCGCAGCATCCACGAACGCTCCTTGGGCGAGTTGAAGTCGCTGTACTGGATGGAGTTGTCGAGGAAGATCGAGTCGGCCTGGCGCAAGTAATCGAAGTCGTCGTCGCCATTGTTGCGCTGGTGGGTGAGCGCAAGGGTGTGGGCACCGAAACGCACGCCCAGCTTGGCACTCCAGATATCGTTGTCGAAAGCACCCAGGCGCTGGCGCCCCTCGTCCACGGCCTTGTAGTAATTGAAACCGCCAATCAGCGCCAGTTGCTCGCCAAGCGGCCAACTCAGGCTGGTGCCGGCGTAGTACTGGTTCCAGACATCCTTGAGCCGGCTGCTGAACAGGCTGACACTGGCATATTCGTTGAGGGTGTAGTCGCCGCCGCCGTAGGCGATCCAGGGCGAGTCCACCGGGCCGCCATAGAAGGTGGCGAAGTTTTCCCGCATGCCGCTGGACATGGGCTGGCTCATGGCATGCAGGCGCCCCGCCTGCAGGGTCAGGTCCTTGATGCTGGTGTTCTCCAGGGTCACGCCCCGAAAGCTCTCGGGCAACAGCCGTGAGTCGCCTGCGGCGACCACCGGGTTAACCGGAAACACATCGCCCACCTTCAATACCGTATCGAACAGGCGCACCTTGGCCGCGCCGCCAACCTTGGTGTATTCATCGCGCGCCTGGCCGTCATGGTCTACCGGCAATACATCGAACGAACTGCGCCCGCCGTTACGGCCGCCGCCGGTATCGAGCTTGAGGCCGAGCATGGCGAACGCGTCCACGCCGACACCGACCGTGCCTTGGGTAAAGCCCGACTCGAAGCGAGCGATCACGGCGTGAGCCCAGGCCTCGGAGTAGCCATTGTCAGGCGCTTTGCGCGGGTTGTGCGTGGGCGCTGCAGCGTCGCGGTTGTCACGGTTGAAGTAGAAGTTGCGGTTGAGCACATCGAGGGTGCTACCTTCGATGAAGCCGTCGGTGTTCTTTTCGGCGGCCAGTGCCTGGCCAACGACGCTGGCCAAGGCCAGGCATGCAGCCAGTTTAAGGGGGTATCTGCAAGTCATCGGATGCTCCTTGAACGTCGCATTTGTTTTTATGTCGGCGTTGCGAGATTGCCCCTCGGCAGATAACGCCAGGATGATCCCCGCATTACAATTACGTCATCGGCGGCGCCCCGGCACGGCTTGGGCGCTGCAACATCCTGCAGACATTTCCGACGCCAGGCAGTGAACCTGCTGACAAAAAAAAGGTCATTCGCTGACGGTCAACTCACCGACCGGTTCATCGGCCCAGTCACCGGCCTACTTTTTATCCGTTGCAGCGAAGACCAACATGCCCGATTCCCGCCCAACCGCCTCCGCCCTCCCTGCCCTGCGCGGCAGCCTGATCGCCGCCCTGCTGGCGCTTGCCGCACCCGTGCATGCCGAAGAGCCCGCCAGCGACGCACGCTGGGTCAGCGACAGCCTGAGCACCTATGTGCGTAGCGGGCCGACCGACGGCCATCGCATTGTCGGCACCCTCAAGTCCGGGCAAAAGCTGACCCTTCTTGGCAGCCAGGGCAAGTACAGCCAGGTGCGCGGCCAGAATGGCGACGTGGTGTGGATCCTCAGCGATGACCTGCAGGCGGTTCCCGGCCAGAACGAACGGCTGCCGCTGCTGGATGCGCAGGTGGCAGAGCTCACCGGCCAGCTGAAGACCATCGACGACAGCTGGAAAAACCGCGTGCAAGGCATGCAGGAAACCCTGGACTCGCGCAAGAAGCTGATCGACGAGCTGGAGGCACGCAACAAGGCGCTCAACGAGCAATACGACCAGAGCCAGTCGGAGCTGCGCGACACCCAGGCGCGCCTGGGCGATGAGAACAAACAGGTGATGATGCGCTACATGGTCTACGGTGGCAGCATCGCCGGCGCGGGCCTGCTGGCGGGGCTGATCCTGCCGGCGCTGACCCGCGGGCGCAAGAAGAATGACCGCTGGTTCTGAACTGGGTCAGGCACCGCGCTGCGGCTGCAGATCTTGGAACTTCGCCAGCTCTTCGCGGCAGAACGCCACGAACAACTGCGCCGGCTTGGTCAGCTGTACACGCTTCAACCAAGCCGCGGCCAACCCCGACAGCGCCACCGGCTCGGTGATGTCCAGCATGACCAGGCGCTGGCCGTCGTAGGTGTAGGGCGAATGCGGCCGGGTGACCAACAGCGAGAACCCGAACCCCTGCCCGACCATGCCGCGCACCATCTCGATCGAAGGCGAACTGAAGACGATGTTCGGCGTGAGGCCCAGCTCGTTGAACAGGCTGACGAAGTAGGTACGGCTGGGCGCCACGTCCAGCAAGATCATCGGCTCCGGGCACAGGTCGCGCAGTGAGACCTGGCCCTGGCTGGCAAAACGGTGGTTCTCCGGCAGCAATACGTACGGTTTTTGCGGCGGCATCAGCGGCTCGGCCTCGATGGTGCCATCGAGGTCGTGATCATAGAGAAACGCCAGGTCGAAGCTCCCTGCGGTCAGACCCTGGATCAGGTCCTGCTGCTCGCCGTCGCGCAGGCGGATATCCACGCCAGGGTAGCGCTGGCGGAAACCGGCAATCAGCCGTGGCAGGTACAAGGGAGCCACGGTTTCGAAACAACCGATATCGATTTGCCCGGCAACGGTGTCATTGTCGGCCAGGGCGTTTTGTTCGAACTCATGGGCCATTTGCAGCAGCGACTTGGCCTTGGCGTAAAAGCGCTTGCCGCTGGGCGTCAACGACACACCCTGAGCATGGTGGCGGATGAACAACTGCACCCCGAAGCTTTCCTCCAGGCCTTTGATGGCCGTGGAAATCGACGGCTGGGCGATGTAAAGCTGGCGCGAAGCCTCCGCCACGCTACCGGCTTCTACCGTGGTGACGAAGTACTTGAGTTGTCGCAGGGTATAGGCAGCCACGCTTACCTCTCTGGCGCCGGCCTGGGCGCACGGGAATCGGGATCATGGCTGACACTTTACCCCCGAAGGCGCCCGGGCGGTGGCTGGCGGATCAAGCATTTGCCTATGGCTTGAGCAGGTTTTCCCTGGGTAGGCTCAAGCGCACTGGTCAAATGGCCCTCAGCGTCTTTACTGATGCTTATCGACCCTAGGCATACGGTGTGCACTCATGAAGATCGTCGTCACCAGCATCCTCGTCGACAATCAAGCCAAAGCCCTTGCTTTCTACCATTACGTACTCGGTTTCGAGCCCAAGCAGGACATCCCCATGGGCGACCACCGCTGGCTGACCCTCACCTCGCCCAACGACCCCAATGGCGTTGAGTTGCTGCTGGAGGCGTACGACAGCGATGAGGCCCAGGCCAACCATGCGAGACTCAAGAAAGCCGGTACCCCTGCCACCTCCTTCGCCGTGCGTGACATTCAGGCTGAGTATGCCCGGCTCTGCGCCGCCGGCGTCCAGTTCACCCAGCACCCTACCAACAAGGGGGCGGTAACCGTCGCGGTGTTCGATGACACCTGCGGCAACCTGATCCAGATCGCACAGAAGCACTAACCCCATGCCGCTATGGCACTGCGCAACAATAAGGAAAACAGATGCGCCACGAATTCAGCGAAGTGCTCAATGACGGGGTCGACTACTTTCTGCTTGGCGATATCCAGTTGCTCGAACGGTTCAAGCAGGACCAGCAACTGCCCGATGACCTGGCCTATGCCTTCACCCATGACGACAGCGGCGACCAAGCCGTGAGTGAAGGTGTGGTGCTGCCACTGGCCGGGGTCGATAACCTGCCGTACCGCATTCTGTTCACCCTGGACAACCACACACCAGCGCTGCGCGAAGCTGGCAGCCGCCTGAAGCACCAGCGCAACGGCTATGTGCTGCGCGTCGAGCACGGGGCGCTGATGCTGTATACCTGGCGGATCCTTCAGCACTTCACGCCCAAGACGCTGGGTGACTTCTTGGCGCGTTACCAGGTACCGGGGCGGCCGATCATCGAACTGGACAATGGCTGGTATGACGTGGAGGTGCTGGCCGGCGCAGTGGTGCGCGACGCCTTGTACGAGCCAGCATTCGAGTTCGTGTTGAAAAAGCGCTGGAACCGCGGCCGGACGGCCACCGTGGACACTGGCTACGCGTTCGGGCTACGCGGCTATTACGACTGATGGTTGCCTGCCCCGGTGTGCGCGCCGCCAGGGTTAAACCCCGAGGGGGTGCACCGCTGCCACTGGCGCTATCGGCCCCTTAAGCTCGACCTGGTTGCCATCCGGGTCGTAGCAGTACAGCGACGGCCCTTCGCCTTCGGCACCGTAGCGTTTCTCGGCAGGTTCCACCTGCACCCCCGCCGCTTGCAGGTAGGCCAGCAAGGCGTGCTCATCGAATGGCTCGATACGCAGGCAGAAATGATGCAGGTTGCGCCCCTCGGCGCCCGGCGCCGCACCACCGGTTCGCCCCAGCGGCCCGTCCAGCGTAACCAGGTCGATCATCGCCGTGCCCGTGGCCAGGTGCACCATGCCCAGGTCCTCACGCACGCGACTGACCGAACAGCCAAGCAGGTCGGTATAGAACGCCACGCTGCGCGGCAGGTCCCTGACCCGCAGTACCAGGTGGTCGATGTGCTGGATGGCGAAGGGTCGCATGGCGGGCTCCTGCTGGCCTGGGGGTGTACCACCATAGCGCAGGGCCCCAGGCCATCACCAGCACTCGCTACTCATTCACCAGGCGTTGCAGCATGCCCCCTTCGTGCCGCGCGATGATGCGCAGCAGTTGGTCGGCCAGCGCCCGGTCCGGCGCATCCAGGTGGAAATGATGACCGCCCGGGTGCCAGGACACCTTCGCATGGTCGGGCAAAGCCGCCTGGCGCTGGCTGAACGCATCGCCGGCAAATGCCCCCTGGCGGCCGAACATCAGGTACAACGGGCAGCGGATCTGGCTGAGCAGGTCGCACGCTTCGCGCTCGGTCAGCGGCATGGGTTCGGGCAGCACCAGCCTTGGGTCGTGGCGCCAGCAATAGCCCTCGCCCAGCTGCAACAGGTCGCGCATGGCCAACAAGCGGGCGGCGCCTTCGGACAGCTCGGTGTCCAGCCGCTCGCGGCGTTGCGCCAAGGCGGTGTCGAGGTCATCGAAGCAGGCAGCGCCCGGCTCGCCGAAGCCCGGTAGCTGGCTGCGCTGCACCATGCGCTTGAGCCGATAGGCCCGCGCCAGGTGCTGCACGCGGTCATCCTCGGCGACGGTGAACGGTGCCCCCATGCCGTCGAGGAACGTCATGCTGGCGATGCCGCTGGTCATGGCCGCAAGCAACGACGCCACCCCCGTGCCCATGCCGTGGGCCAGTACATGGAATTGGCTCAGGCCGAGGCTGTCGGCAACCGCCAGCATGTCCTCGGCGTGCTCCCACAGGTAATAGCCACTGTCGTGCCGGCGATGGTCGGAACGCCCATGGCCGACCAGGTCGGGGGCCACGACGAAACAGTGTTCGAGCAGCGGTGCCAAGCGGTCGAACGAGGCTGCATTGTCCAGCCAGCCATGCAAGGCCAAGACCGGCATGCCGTCCTCCCGGCCCCAGCAGCGCACCGCGATTTCGATGCCATTGTTGTCCAGCAAGTAATCCTTGGGTGTCGACGATGAACGCATGGGTAGCTTCCTGACTAAGGCCTGGCAAGGCCGCGACACCCCTACCTTGGCGCGATGCCGGCAGCCGCGTTGGTGCCGGGCCGACACTTGCATAGGCCAGACCGACACCCCTCAGCTGAACGTCGCCCCTTGCTCGCCGGCCACAGCGCCCTTCACTGCCCGCGCAGGTCCTCGAAGAATGCCTGCCGGCCATCGACCCGTGCAGACGCCCTTGGCGCCACCGCCGCTTCGCCGCTGGCGGCCTCGACGTGCCAATAGCAGTGCTGCACGGCTCGGGTCACTGCCACGTAGGCCAGGCGCTGCACTTCTTCCTTCTGCGCGGTATCGAACGGCTGGGCGTCTGCGGCCTTGCCCAACCCGGCCTGGCGGTAGACCTGGTTCTTGTAGGGGGAGCTGGTCAGGTACTGGCAGTCGCCGAGCATGAACACCGCGTCGGCTTGCAGCCCCTTGGCACTGTGGTAGGTCAGCTGGCGCAGCCGGCGTTGCTCGGCCGGCAGCGCGGCCTCGGCTTGCACCACGCTTTGCAGGTGCTCGCTCATCAGTACCCGGTCGCTGCCCTTGCGGTACAGCATCATCACCGTCTCGCCGCGCTGGTAGTGCTCCATCAGTGTCTGGCCCAAGGCTGCCTCATCCCGGTCGAAGACCTTGACCGGCGAGCCCGGCAATTGCGCGGCGGGGCCGCTGGCCCGGGCCTTCTTGCCGGCAATTGCCGGGGTGCCCTTGACCAGGTGCTCGGCGGCATCGATCACCTGTTGCTGGCAACGGTAGTTATCGACCAGCATCACGCGGGTGTTGGCCGGTGCAGCAAAGGCCTTGGTGAATTCCATGAAGTACTTGGGTGAACTGCCGCGCCAGCCATAGATCGACTGCCAGTCGTCGCCCACGCACAGCAGTGACGAATGCTGGGCATGCCGCCCGGTGTGCATGGCCGGGCCGCGTCGGCGTATTTCGCGCAAACTCGCACGCAGCCAGCTGACGATCTGTGGCGACACGTCCTGGAACTCGTCGATCATCAGGTGCGCCAACGGCCGCAACAGCGGATCGGGTAGCAGGCGCAGGTTTTCCGGGTTGTTTTCGCCGAACAGGGCGAACATGCGGTTGTAGCTCATCACCGGTGGCGACAGGCCCAGCAGGTGCGCTTCCAGGGCTTTCCAGTACAAGGCCAGGGCCTCGAAGAACAGGGCGTCGCTGTCACCGCTGGGGAAACTCATCGACGCCACGGCCGTGTTCACCTCAAGGCCAAGGTTCTCGATGAAATTGGCAGCCCCCACGAACGCATCCAGCAGTGGCGCCGCCGCCAGCTCGCCCTTGACCTTGTACTCGAAGCCAGGGCCCGCCACGGCATCACCGGCCAGCGACGCTGCCAGGCGCCGGGCCATGGCGTAGTTGTCGAGCCAGATCAGCGGCCGGTCGCAGAACGCCTGCAACAAAGTGCGTTTGACCGCCCACTCACCGCGTACCGCCAGCTTGGCGCCAGGGCGCTGGTACTGCGCGCTTTCCGTCGGATCGAAGCCGAGCACCACCAACGGCCCGCCCCCCGCCAGGCGCCCATGCACATGAAACCGGCTGCCACGGATCTCGACGGTATCGCGGCACGGTTCGATACCTGTGATCGGCCAGGCGCCGGCAGCGAACCAGAGGTCCTCGATCACATCACACAGCTCTTCGTCGCGCTGCGCAGCCAATTGCGTAACCTGGGCGCGTTTTTGCACCTCGGGGTTGTTCGGGTCCAGGGGTTTGAGCTGCAAGGCTTCGCTTCGCAGCAAGCCGACCAGCTCGGCAAAGCGTGGGCTTTCATGCAGCACGCGGCTGTAGCACTGGTTCAGTTGCTGGCGTTGGGCGTCATTCAAGCGCAGGTCGAATGGGTTGCTGTCGGCCTCGGCTTCGCGCCCGGCTGGCATGTCGCTGCCCAGCGTTTCGAAAGCACGCAGCTGGTCAAAACCCGGCAGGCTGCGCACCAGCGGCAGAATGCGTGAATGGAAGGTCCGCACCAGCTCGCGCGCCTGCGCCGGTTGCAGGTTGATCTGCCACAGGGCGAACACCTGCACCAGGCGCTTGATGAAGTCTTTGCGCGACTCGCGGGTAAAGGTGACCACGGTCATCGCGTCCAGCTCGTAGCCCAGGTAATGGCGCAACAGCAGGATGCGCAGCACCAGCGACGTCGATTTGCCCGC
>NZ_BCBD01000155.1:0-12951 GCF_001320345.1 Pseudomonas sp. NBRC 111127
CTCGGCGTGCCAGCGGATAGTGTGGATGGTCTCCGGCACGTCGACGGTCTGGCATTCACTGACCGGCTTGCCGCTGTCCAGCGCTTCCAGCACTGCCAGTTCGTGGGCGTTGTCTTCCAGCAACTGGGCGAATTTCTGCAGCACGTGCTTGCGGTCGTTCGGCTGCATCTTCGACCAGGTGCCTGCCTCGAACACCCGCTTGGCCGCCGCCACGGCGACGTTCACGTCGTTGACGTCGCAGGCGGCGACTTCGGCCAGCTGCTTGCCGGTGGCCGGGTTGGTGGTGACGAAGGTGCGGCCAGAGATTGCATCGCGGAACTCACCGTCGATGAACGCCTGGGTGCGCAGTTGCAGGTCGGCGGCGATGGCCGCGTATTGTTCCTTGCTCAGCAATTCAGCCATTTTTTCCAGCCTCCTTATTTGATCTGGGCAATGGTGGCCTTGAGTTCGGTGACCACACGCTGAAGTTCGGCCTTCTCGGCGTCATCCAGGTCGTACAGCGGCTTGCGCACACCACCGGTCTTCAGGCCGTTGAGGGCGACGCCGTGCTTGATCGCCTGGACGAACTTGCCACCTTCGAGGAAGTCCATCAGCGGCATCATGGCGCTCATGATCTTGCGGCCTTTGTCGAAGTTCTTTTCGATCACGCAGGCCTCGTACAGGGCAACGTGCTCGCGCGGGATGAAGTTGGAGCCGGCGCAGACCCAGCTCTTGGCGCCCCAGGCAAAGAATTCCAGGGCCTGGTCGTCCCAGCCGCACGACAACTGGATGTTCGGGCGCTGGATGGCCAGGCGGTGCAGCTGGGCCATGTCGCCGGAGCTTTCCTTGATGGCGACGATGTTCTTCACGTCGGCCACGGCGTCGAAAAACGCCTCGCCCATGCTCACGCTCATGCGGCCTGGGTAGTTGTAGAGCATGATCGGCAGGCCGGCGGCAGCGTCCACGGCTTTGACGTGCATGGCGATTTCCTGCTGGGTCGGCAGCGCATACGGCGGGGTACCGACCAGCAGCGCATCGGCCTTGATTTCCTTGGCATGCTGGGCGAAGGCCACGGCGTCTTCGGTGCGGATGCCACCGGTGCCAACGATCAGCGGCAGGCGGCCGTTGAGCACGTCCTTGGCCTGGGCGGCCAACTCGACACGCTCCTGGGCGGTGTGGGCGTAGTACTCACCGGTGGAGCCACCAATGATGACGCCGTGGATCTTCGCTTCGACCAGGTATTCGAGGACCTCGGCGAACGCCGCTTTGTCGATCGAGCCGTCCGCAGCCAGCGGGGTGATTGCCGGGGTGTAGATGCCTTCGAATTTCACGGTAGATTCTCCAGTGCGTTGCTCAGTGTTTTGAAGGCCGCAGCACACGTGGCTGCGGCGGGTCATGCGCATTCAGCTCAGCGAAGCCGCTTGTTGCAGGTTGAGCGAGCGGGTTTCCGGGGCCAGCGCGACGGAAATCGCCAGGCCGATGAATGTCACCGCTGCAGCGGCGTACATGGTCGCGCCGATGCCATAGCTGTCCAGGGCGATGGGCACCAGCCAGGTGCCGATCGCGGCGCCAACGCGCGACAGCGAGGTGCCCACGCCCACCGCGCCTGCGCGGATCTCGGTGGGGAACAGTTCGTTGGGGTAGACCAGTTGCAGCACCTGGGCGCCGCCGATGAACAGCGCATAGGCACCGAACAGCGCCAGGATGAGCATCTCGCTGGCGTTGCTGAAGGCGCCGAGGCCGAGCAGCGCCAGCCCCGACCAGAAGAAGCTGTGCAGCAGCGTGGTGCGCCGGCCAATGGTATTCAGCAGGCGGGTACCGATAATGCAGCCGACCACGAACAGGCAGGTGATCGCCACCGAACCAATGGCGGCCCAGTCCCCTTTCAGGTTCAGTGCGCCCAGCACCTTGGGCGCGAAGGCATACACGGCGAACACCGGGATCACCGAGCACGTCCAGAACAGGCTGACGAACAACATGCGCTTGCCGTAACCGGAGTGCAGCAGGCTGAGGAACGACAGCTTGCGGGTCTTGGGCTCTTCCGGCAGGTTGTTCAGCGAGAAGCCAGGGCCGTACACACGCTTGATCACCTGCTCGGCTTCGGCCGAACGGCCCTTGCTGATCAGCCAGCGTGGCGATTCCGGGGTACCCAGGCGCAGGGCAAACAGCAGTGCGCCGATCACCGCGGCACTGGCCAGCACCAGCCGCCAGGCGTCTTCACCGCCGTGGCGCAGAATGGCCTCACCGACCATGTAGGCGGTGGCCGCACCGGCGAACCACAGCACGGTCAGAGTGGCCAGGCGCGGCCCGCGGTTTTTCTTCGGCAGGAACTCCACCAGCAACGAGGTGGCCACCGGGTATTCAATGCCCACGGCAATGCCGATGGCAAACCGCAGCAGGAACAACGCCAGGGCCGACTCCACCCAGAACTGCGCCAGCGAGGCCAGGATGAACAGGGTCGGGCCGACGAAGAACACCCTTTTGCGGCCAAAGTGGTCGGTGAGCCAGCCGCCGAAGAAGCCACCGAAGAAAATGCCGATCAGCGCCGATGCGGCAATCATGCCTTGCCAGAAACTGCTCAGGCTCAAGCCTGCAGACATCTGCACCATGGCCACGCCAATGATGCTCAGTACATAGCCGTCAACGAACGAGCCGCCGCCGGAACGCAAAGTCAGCAACTGGTGAAAGTTGTTGATCGGTACTTCTTCAATCGAAACATTCGGACTTGTCATTATTGTTCCTACCATTTCTGCTTACTACGTGTTTTCAAGGCGAACGCGCCCGCGAAACTGAAAAGACTGTTCAGCCCCGGGGACCCGGTAATAACCACCGGTGGTCAATTTCGGGCCGAGTGAGCCCGTGCCGGCTAACTGGATGCCGACCTGTCTGTGCTATGCCTGATGCCTGTCAGCGATCAGCTTTCTTTGCCAGCGCGGAACTGCCCCCACATCAAGTTGGCGTTCAAACCCAACGAAACCAGGGGTTGCGGCGGGTTCGCGGAAGGCCCGGGGGCATTTAGCAAAAACTCGATAAGTTCGTTCTTGTCGCCCGCCAGCCAGTCAGCCAGCAACTTGCCGGTGACCGTGCCACGGGTAACGCCGAGGCCGTTGCAGCACAGTGCGCCGACTACATTGGGCGCCAACTTGCCGAAAAACCCCATGTGGTTGCGCGACAGCGCCAGGGCACCGCCCCAGGTGTACTCGAAGTCCACCCCGGGCAACATTGGAAAGCGCCGGGCGAACGATTCACGGTGGCGCTCGGCAAAGCGCTGCAGGAACTTGCGGTTGCTGCGCCCGTCGGGGTTGTAGCTGAAGCTGTTGCGGATCAGCAGGCGGTTGTCGACGGTACGGCGCATGGTGGTGCCGAACGGGTCGGCAGGGATCACGCCCCAGTAGGGGTTGCCCCCCAGCCGCGCCTGCTCTTCAGCGGTCAGTGGGCGGGTGATGCTGCCGTAGGTGAACACCGGCAGCATGCGGCCCTTGAGGAAGCCGAAACTCATGCCGAAGGCATTGGTGGTCAGCACCAGCTTGTCGGCTGTGATCGAGCCCTTGGCGTGGCGCAGCACCACCTTGTCGCCATACTCCACATCGGTGATGGGCGTGTGCTCGTACAGCGAAACATTGCTCGGCAAGCTGTCGGCCAGGCCCTTGACCAGGGCCGAGGGTTGCAGCAAGGCAGTGCCCGGGGTGAACAGGCCCTTGCGGTAGAAATGCGTGCCAATGTGCCCGGGCAGGTCACGGCCCTCGATCACCTCGTAAGGCTGGCCCAGCTTGTCCAGGCCGCGGCGGTAGGCGTCCAGCACGGCAATACCGCGGTCCTCGACGGCCGCCTGGTACTTGCCGCAGTGGCGGAACTGGCACTCGATGGCGTAGCGCTCGATCAGCTCCTTGAGGTACGACTGCCCGCCCAGGTTGAGCTTGAGCACGGTTTTGGCGATATCGATGTCGCCAATGTAGTCCTCGGCCCCGATGTCGTGCGGCAGGTCGATGGCAAAACCGGCGTTACGCCCGGAGGTGCCGAAGCCGACCTCCTGGGCTTCGACCAACACCACTTCGTCATGCGGAAAGTTCGTTGCCAGTTGGCGCGCAGCAGCCAGGCCGGTGAAACCGGCGCCGACGATCACCCAGCGGGCCAGGGTGTTGCCGCTGTGGGCCGGCCTTGGCGTGCGGGGCTGGCTCAGGTGATACCAGCCACAGGTGGCATCATCGGCAGGTAACGAACTTATTCTTGTCATTGGACTAACCTGGTGCTTGTTGTCGTCGAGCGGTCAGCCAGTGCCGGCCTGACCGGGTCATTCATATCTGTATGGGTACATCCAGCCCTTGTGGTGCGGCGTATTCAGCCATGCGCCGGCGCGACAGCTCGAAGTGCTCACGCACCAGTTGCCCAGCCGTTTGCGGGTCACGGCGCTCGATCGCATCGATCATCTGGTCGTGCTGCGCGCAAGCGGTTTCCAGGTCACGTTGCATGTCATCGGTGGTCGGGTGGCGATAGAAGATCTTGCCCAGCCGGGTGTGGTCGATCAGCAAGCGACGCAGGCTCGGCAGCAGGTAGTCGTTGTGCGCCATCTTGCCGATTTCCAGGTGGAAGGCGTCGTTGTAGAGCACGCGGTTTTCCACATCACGGTCTTCGATCGCCTGGCGGAACTGGGCCTGGATGGCCTTGAGCGCGTCGATTTCATCGGCACTGGCATAGGTGGCGGCCAACTGCGTGGTGGCGATGTAGATCAGCGGTGCGGCAACGAAAAAACTGTGCAGCGACTCGTGGTTCATGGCCGCCACCCGCGGTGCGCGGTTGGCTTCCAGTTCGATGTAGCCCTCGGCGGCGATCTGGCGCAGCAGTTCACGCACGGGTGGGCGCGACAGGCCGAATTCGTCGCACAGGGCCAGTTCGTCCACTACCGCCCCCGGGGCCAGTTCCATGCTCAGGATCCGGCGGCGCAGCGCCTCGGCCAACACCGCCTTGCGGTCCGGTGGCACTTGCGCTTCGAGGGGTTGAACGGTGGCTTTCATGGCGGCCTTCTTTGTGGTCATGGCGCTGTGTCTACTATTTGTATAACGACTATAGGGCACTGTTAGACAATGTGTCTACAGCATTTCAGATAAACGGCTGAATCTGTCTGAGCCTTTGTTTTCAAGGCCTCCAGCGGTTTCGAAAGCGGTGATTAAACACCCTTGAAGCTGCATTGCCAAACCGGACAGGGTATTCGCCATATACGACACAGCCCGCTGCTTTTCACCGTTTCAACCCCACCCAGGGCTCGCCGCCGAGCGATGCAACTGAACGCTGGCGTTGCCGTGCAGGTCAGCTGCTTACATTCCACAAGGAGGGTTTGCCATGCTCGATAGCCATTCCGCTGCGTCGTCGCAGCACAATGTTCATGGCCTGGAACGTGCCAGCTCGCTGGCCGGTGGTGCGCTGATGTTCAGCAAAGGGCTGCGCCGTGGCGGCCTGGTTGGCTTGCTGCAGATGGCGGTGGGCGGCCTGGCCGTGGCGCGTGGGGTCAGCGGGCACTGCGCCACCAAGGCCTGGTGGCAGCGGCACCGGCAGGAGTATCAGCGCTTGCGGTCGGATATCGAGCGTAGCGCGGCGGACCTGGAGGCGTTGAAGGCCAGCGCCGAGGCGGCGACGCGCGGGGTGACGGTGACCGGGAAGGATCCGTTGGCTGGCGGTTGATTCCTGCATTGCCTGTGTCGGCCTCTTCGCGGGCTTGCCCGCTCCCACAGGTGTTGCGCATGCCTTAACTTGTAGGAGCGGGCAAGCCCGCGAAGAGGCCGGCACAGGCAATAGGAATTTCTAGCGCAAAGCCTTGCTCTGCAACACCTCAGACCGCCGCCCCAGCACATTCTCGCTGATCTGCACGAACTCTTCGGTACTTACGCTCGGCAAGCGCATCAACCCGCGCACCACATCATCCAGCGAACGCTTGGCCTGGGTATGGATGCGGATTTCCTTGTCCAGCGCCTGCAGCAGCATCACCCCACGGGCGACCTGCGCCGGGGTGGCCTGTTCGGCACGCAGCCGGGTCACCTTCGCGCCCTGCTTGCTCAGGCGCGCCTGCCAGGCCTGGTAGCGGTCGTCGCTCACCCCGCCAGAGCGGCGCAGCAACTCGCTGGCGTAGTAATCGGTCAAGCTTTCCACCAACCAGTCATTGCCATCACGGGCGCGGATCTGGGCAAACAACTGCACCACCTCACGCAATAACGGGCTGCTGCCGTTCTCGCTGACCATCGGCCTGCCACTGTGCAGGTACACCGATCCCTGCGCCGCCATCGCTCCACGCCACATCCCGTCACGCGCGCCCACCAGCAACAGCTTCGGCGGGTTGCGCGGGAACACTGCCTGCAGTTGCGGCCAGACGAAGGTGAGCAAGGTCAGGCTGTCCATACGCCGCATGCCCTGCCCCACCGGCGCGGCCACGGTCACGTCGGTATCGCCCAGACGGGCGCGGCGGCTGCCCAGGTCACCGGCGAGCATCCAGCCAGTAGGGCGGTCGAACAGGCGCGATACATTGTCGATGCGGAACTTGTCCTGGCCGACGCGCGGCCAGGGCGTTTCGATGCTCTTCCAGCCCGCTGGCAGGTCGAAGGCCAGGCGCGCCACCAGCTCTGTTCCATCCTGCTGGTCGAGGCGCGCAGGCGGCACCAACTGGTCGCCCAGGAACAGCGCCCAGTGCGGGGTGATACGCGACGAAAACGCGCCACTGGCAAGCTTCTGGTCCAGCAGCACCCGGTAGCTTAGGCTGGTCTTGCCGGCCGCAGGCTGCCATACCCCCCGCTGACCGTTCAGTTGCCATTGGCCATCGGCCTGGAAGCCGCTGTAGGCCCCGGCCTTGCCCAGGTCGAAGTCAAGGCTGCGCACCGCGCTGCCGTCCGCCAGGGTCAGGCGAACTTCTGCCTGGCCGCTGGCAGGCAACAGGCGCACTTCGTAATCGAGATTGACCTTTTTCGCCCAGGCGGGCGCACTGGCCATCAGGCCCAACAGCAACAACAGCTGGCAACGCATACAGAAACTCCTTGTTCCCCGTGGCGGCGGGCCGCGCTGCTCAGCTGGCGCGGAAAATCAGGTGGTCTTCCCAATCGTCTTCGTGCACATCCTGCTCCCTGAGCATACGCCCCGCCTGGGAAATGCGCTGTTCATGGACCTGTTGGCGGTCGCCACAGACCAGGTGGTGCCAGGCGGGCAAGTCCTTGCCCTCGCTGACCAGGCGGTAACCACAGGTACTGGGCAGCCAGGTGAACTGGTCGGCCTTGCCCGGGGTGAGCTGGATACAATCCGGCACCTGGGCGAAGCGGTTGGGGTAGTCGCTGCACTGGCAGGTTTGCAGGTCCAGCAGCTTGCACGCGATACGCGTGTAATAGACGCTGTTGTCGTCCTCGTCCTCGAGCTTTTGCAGGCAGCACAGGCCGCACCCGTCGCACAGCGACTCCCACTCCTGGGCATTGAGTTGTTCGAGGGTCTTGCGCCGCCAGAACGGCGCGTTGTCAGCGATCATTACACGGTTACCTGCATTCATCTTGTGGTCGCGGCGCGCAGCGGCGCCAGTCTAGAGCCTGGCCTTGAGCAAAGCCAGGCCGCTTGTCAGTCGCTACGCGAAGCAGTAGCGTGCGCGTTTTCCGTCCGTTTGCAGGAGCCGCCATGAGCGCCAACCCCCGCGTTGCCGATTACGCCATCAACGAGCAGTTCATCAACCGCTGGTCGCCCCGCGCCTTCACCGCCGAACCGATCAGCGAAGAGACCCTGCTGAGTTTCCTCGAAGCTGCCCGCTGGGCACCGTCGGCGTACAACTCGCAGCCTTGGCGCTTCTTGTATGCCCGCCGTGACACCCCGAACTGGGAGCGCTACCTGAGCCTGCTGGTACCGTTCAACCGTAGCTGGGCGCAACAGGCGTCGGCGCTGGTGCTGGTGATGTCCAAGACCACTTTCGCCGCCCCGGGTGCCACCGAAGAAAAACCGGCACTGTGGCACACCTTCGACACCGGCTCCGCCTGGGGCCACCTGGCCCTGCAGGCCAGCATCAGTGGTTGGCATACCCACGGCATGGCCGGTTTCGACCAGGCGCTGGCGCGTCAGGAGCTGAAGATCCCTGAAGGCTACGAGCTGCATGCCATGGTGGCGATCGGCAAGCTCGGCGACAAGGCCAGCCTGGACGAAGCGCTGCAGGCGCGTGAAGTGCCCAGCCCGCGCAAACCGCTGAGCGAGCTGGCGGCTGAGGGGGATTTCAGCCTGTAAGTTTTGGGTTGGCAGTACTGGCCTATTCGCGGGTAAACCCGCTCCTACGCCACCCATTGTAGGAGCGGGTTCACCCGCGAACAGGCCGGCACAGGCCAAAGCAGTCAATAGCCCCTGGCGAAGTCCACTTCACCGCGCAACCCCTGCCCGGCTTCATACGCCCGCATATTCTCGACAAACAACCGCACCATCGCCGCCGGCGAGGTGGGCGCCGAGCTGTGCCCGGTCAGCAGCAAGCCCCAGGCCGTCCAGAACGGGTGCTGCCTGGGCAACGGCTCCTGGCGGCACACATCGATCACCGCCCCGGCCAGATGCCCCTCCTTCAACGCCGCTACCAGGTCGGCATCGACCACCGCCGCACCCCGCCCGGCATTGATGAACAGCGCCGTGGGCTGGAAGCACTTGAACAGTGCAGCGTTGTACAAGTCGTGGGTAGCCGGGGTATCCGGCAGCAGGTTGAGCACGTAGTCGACCTGGCCAACCATGCGCGGCAGGTCGGCCAGCGCCGCCACTTCGACGAACGGTGCCTGCTCGCGGGCGTTGCTGGCAACGCCGTACAGCACCACGCCAAACGGCTGCAGGAACTCGGCCACGCGCTGGCCGATGTCGCCGGTGCCCACGATCAGCACCCTGCGCCCTTCCAGCGTGCGCCCCGGGCGGTCGTCCCAGCGCCGCTCGACCTGGCTGACCAGGCGCGACAGCACCTCGCGCTCATGGCCAAGCATGTAGGTGAGCATGTACTCGGCCATTACCTGGCCGAAAATGCCCACCGCTCGGGTCAGGCGATAGTCACGCGGCAAGCCGTCGGCCAGCAACGGTGTGATGCCGGCCCAGGTCGACTGCAGCCAGCGCGGTTGGTGGCCCTGGCGCAGCAAGCTCGCCAGCAGGTCGGGCTGGCCCAGCCACACCGGGCAACGCGGCGCCTGGCGGGCCAGTTCGGCCGAGTCGCCACTGGTCAGGATTTCCAGTTCAGGCGCGGCTGCGCGCAAAAGCTCGGCGTAGCGGGCATGGTCATGCTCGGCAATCAGTACGCGCATGTTCAGGCCGGGTCGTTGCGGCGCAGTAGCTCTTCGGGCAGGTGCTCGATGTACTCGTCATCCGGCGGTGGCATCTGCAGGTGGTAGCCCTGGTTGTCGAGGTTCTCCAACACCTTGGTGATGTCTTCGCGGGCCAGCTTGCGTTCCGGGCTGAGCACCAGGTCGAAGGCATGCACGGGGGTGCCGAAGAACGGCAGCAGGCCTTCTGGCACGCGCTCAAGGCCGTCAGCCTTGAGCACGTACAGGTACATTTCGTTCTTGCGGGGGCTCTTGTAGATGGAGCAAATGCGTTTCATCGGGTCTCTCCGGCGCCTGCAAGGCTGTCCAGCAGGGCCTGGCCCATGCGCTCACGGCGCCAGCCGCGCAGCGAATCGGGCAATTGATAAGGGCCATTGGGGTAACCGCTCTTGAGCAGTGCCTCCAGGGCTTTTTTACGCAGCATCAGCTCAGGGGCAATGCCCAGGCGCTCGCCTTCGGCCTGGCCGATGGCGCGCAGCTGCTTGAGGATGCCGCTGGCTTCGATCGGCAGCGGTTCGGGCAAGGGCGCTGGCCACTGCTCGGCAGGCAGGCTGGCGGCGCGCTTGATCAGCTGGATGAGAAACTCACCGTCCTGACGAATGGTGCGCGGGTGCATCTCTTCGACCTTGGCCAGTGCCGACAGGTTGCTCGGCTGGTTCTTGGCAATGGGCCACAGCGAGTGCTCCTTGAGCACGCGGTTGCGGGGTACATCGCGGCTGCGGGCAGTACGCTCGCGCCAGGCGCACAGCTCACGCAGCACGGCCAACTGCTGGGGCGCCAGCTTCCAGGCCAGCTTGACGTCGCGGTACAAGGTGGCTGGCTCGACTTCGCGGCGCAAGGCGGCGACCAGCTCGGCGCCATCCTCCAGCACCCAGGCATACTTGTCGTCGCTCAGGCGCGGGCGCAGCACGGCGAACAGCTCGGCCAGGTGCACGGCATCTTCGGCCGCGTAGCTGACCTGGGTGTCCGACAATGGGCGCTGCAGCCAGTCGGAGCGGGTTTCGCCCTTGGGCAGGTCGATGCCCAGCACTTCCTGCACCAGGCGCGAGTAGCCCATGGAAAAGCCAAGGTTCAGGTAACCGGCGGCCAGCTGGGTGTCGAACAACGGTTGTGGCAACTTGCCGGTCAGGCGCAACAGCACTTCGAGGTCTTCGCTGCAGGCATGCAGCACCTTGACCACACCGCTGTTTTCCAGCAGGTCGGCCAGGGGTTGCCAGTTGCCGATCAGCAGCGGGTCGATCAGGAAGGCCCGTTGGCCGTCGCCAATCTGGATCAGCCCGGCCTTCGGGTAAAAGGTGTCGACCCGCATGAACTCGGTATCGACGGCGACAAACGGCAGTTGCTGCCAGTCGCGGCAGTGTTCAGCCAGGCTCTGGTCGTCACATATCCAGTGAATTTCGATGGCCACAAGGCTCTCCCACTAACATTGGCGCGCAGTATATACGGCGCGGGCACTGCTGGTGAAACCCGGGCCATCCTTGATATCGATCAATGGTGCGTTTGCACGCAGGGTGTAGGCGTCAGCGCTTGGCCGTCAGCCACGGGCGGCAACTGGCGAACATGTCCAGCGACCGTTGGTAGACCTCGGTGTGTACCTGCAGCAGGCCAAGCATCGAGTGGAACAGGTTGTCTTGCGACAGCGGGGCGTCGCTGAGCTTGGCCAGGCAGTCGGTATCGAGGCCGAAGTCCTCCTTGTAGCTGTCGGAGAACCACGTCAGCAGCGGAACGTGCTTCTGCTGCTCGGGGGCGATGGCGTACGGTGTGCCGTGCAGGAACAGGTTGTACTCACCCAGCGACTCGCCATGGTCGGACAGGTAGATCATCGCCGTGTCCACCTTGTCCTGCTTGCTGCGCAGAGTGTCGATCAACGAGGCCAGGACCTTGTCGGTGTAGGCCAGGGTGTTGTCGTAGCCGTTGATGATTTGCTGTTCGCTGCACTGGTTCAGGGCGTTGCTCTGGCACACCGGGCTGAAACGCTCGCCGCCTTCGGGGTAGCGCTTGAAGTACTCGGGGCCATGGCTGCCCATCTGGTGCAGCACCAGCACGGTGTCCTTGTCGAGGTTGTCGATCAGCGCATCCAGGCCTTGCAGCAGGATCTGATCATGGCATTCACCGCCGGCGCACAGTTGCGGGTCCTTGAGGTTGCTGACATCGATGAACTGCACGCGATCGCAAGTGCCCTTGCAACCCGACTGGTTGTCCCGCCACTGCACGGCAAGGCCGGCACGCTGGAGGATGTCCAGCAGCCCTTCGCGGTTCTTGGCGACACTGGCGTCGTAGTCCTTGCGCTGCATGCCAGAGAACATGCACGGTACCGAAACCGCCGTTTCCGTGCCGCACGAATGCACGTCGGAGAACGCCAGCAGGCCCTGTTCCTTGGCCAGGTTCGGCGTGGTATCGCGGCCATAGCCCAAGACACCGAAGTGGTCTGCCCGGGCACTTTCCCCGACCACCAGCACGGTCAGCGATTTGCGCTCATGTTTCTGCCAGGCCACATCACGCTTGGCATCTTCGCCGTAAGGCTGGAACGGCCGCGCTGCGGTACCAACCCGTTCGCCGACATAACCAATGGAGGCGCCCACGATATTGCTTGGGGTCAGCATCAGGCGCAGTTCGTGGTGGTTGCGAAACAGCGACGATAGCCCTTGGTAGTTGACCAGCGCCACCGAACCCAGCGCCACCACGCAGGCACCACTCACCAGCAGCTTGCCAAGCAGTTCGCGGTGCCAGCGGCGGTAGGCGATCTGCGCCTTGCACACCAGCACCGAAGGCAACACCCCCAGCAGCAGGATGTAAGCGGCAAACTTGAACGACATCAGGTCGCGCACTTCCGCCACATTGGTTTCGGCCATGTTGCGGAACATGCCCGCATCGATAAGTACGCCGTACTGGTTCATGAAGTAAGCCACGCCGGCGCCACTGATGAACAAGACCACAAGTAACGGCTTCAACACATAACGGAAGGCAAATAAAGTGAGTACCAGGTTGAACGCGAACAGCATCAGCACGGCGAACGCCAGAATCAGCCACAACCCCGACAGGCCGGGGGGCACGACCGCTTGCAGATGCTCCCAAAGGAACATGTTGAAGCCGATCAGCAGGTACAGGCTGGCCAGCAGCGTGACCCATTCAGTCCGCAGGGATTTGAAATTGAGCATCAGTGTTCGCAATCAAGAGTGGTTATCAACCCCACGGTCCGACGGCACTGTGGGAAAGTTGGGCGAACTCTAGAAAGCGCACCATCAATTTTTTGTGAAAAAGTCGGTAACAATTTAGTGATGGCGAGGCTTTTGCCCGTTAATGCCGTTTTCTTCAGCTGCCGTTCAGCCTGCAGCCCGTGAACGGCTTGCGCAAAGACGGCTATCCTCAGTGGTCAGGACCCAATCGACAAACCTGACAGAGGTGAAGAAATGCCAGTTCCGCATGATCTGCTCGCTGACCTGCACATTACCGCTGAGAAGTTCCAGGCACTGATGGACAACGACCAGGCGCTGCATGCACTGCACAAGGAATACAACGCCAAGGACAAGGAGGTGGTGGCCGCCGAAGGCAACGGCACCAACGACGACGCCGTCAACCGCCTGCGCAAGGAGCGGTTGCTGATCAAGGACAAGATCGAACGGATCATTCATCCGCCCAAATCCTGACCGGGCATTTTCTTTGAATTCACCGGCCCTATCGCCGG